>NZ_JBFAMX010000251.1:0-14487 GCF_040659615.1 Nonomuraea sp. NPDC049784 | reverse complement strand
GGGCTCGTGCACGTTCGTGGCGGACGCGCCCTGGCTCAAGGGGCGAGTGGCTAGATCGTGAAGACGTCCGCCAGCACGCCGCCCGCCGGGGTGATCCGCGCGGGCGACGGGCTGTCGTAGACGACCATGAGCCTGCCGTCGTCCAGCCGTACCAGCCCTTCCGGATGGTCGCACCCGACGCCGTAGGGCAGCTCGATCACCGTCTCCAGCTCGTCCTCGGGAACGACCTCCTGGCGCTTGCCGCCGGGCCGCCAGCGCACGACACGTACGGGACCGTCGAGGTCCATGGTCGGCCCGGCGAGTATGAGCAGCGAGTCGCCGTCCGGGCACAGGTCCCGCGCGCCCAGCCCGCCCAGGTCCAGGAAGTGCTTGCGGTACGGCTCCCGCAGCCGTAGCCGCCCCTTGCCCGCGTCGTCGAGCCGCAGCTCCAGCACCACCGCCCAGCCCCGCAGCACGGGACCGCGCAGCCCGATGTAGACCTGCTCGGACACGACGGCGATGCCCTCGACGTCGAGCCCGTTGTCCTTGCCGGGCAGCTCGAGGAACGGCGCCAGGTGCCGGTCGTCGCGCAGGTGCGTGGTCAGGTTGTCCTTGCCCGACAGGACCGTTCCAGTGCCGGGGACCTCGTCGTGGAGGGGCAGGCGGACCAGGATGAACCGGTTCTCCTCCCTGACCACCGTGGCCAGCCGGTAGGCGGCCTTCTCCGGGTCCTTCGACTTGACCTTCTTGCGCTTGAGGCTGTGCGAGCCGACCAGCCAGAGATGGCCGTCCGCCCGCGCCAGGCCCTCGATGTCGGCCTCGTCCTCGGGGCCCGCGGGAAGGCTGACGTAGTCAGCCAGGGAGAACGTGCGCTGGGCGCCGTAGTGGTCGCCCGTCCACGCCAGATGCTCGAAGGTCGCGGTCTCGTCGCCGGCCACCCAGAGGCCGGTGGAGCTCTGCCGGATCGCCGAGAGGTTCGTGTGGGTCTGGGACGCCCGTGAGGCGTGGTCGAATCGCAGCTCAACCTGTTGCACGAAGCCATGATTGCACTTCGGTTGCTTCTAGGGCGCGATGGCGGGATATGTCGTACGCTCCGCTCGTGCTCGATGGGGAAGAAGAGATCAAGGGTTCCCAAGTGAGAACCACGGCGAGACCTGGAAACCCTGCTTCTCCGCCCAGACGCTCCCGCATCGGAGATCTCCGGATGCGGGTGGTGTATCGGGGGCTCGCCGTGGTCGCCGCAATCGCGGCCGCGGCCGTGACGCTGGTCGTTGTGCTCCCGTCAGGGCCGGACGAGGTCACGGCGGGGCCGGTAACCGCGCCGCCGGCCGCACCGTCCTCGTCCGGCCCCGCACCCTCCCCTGCCGCCACCGCGAAGGCTGTGCCTTCTCCCGGTTCGTCGCTCGCGCCGGGTTACACGGCCATGGAGGCCCTGTACGCCGACCCGCGCGTGCCCAAACTGACGCGCAAGGTCAAGCGGATGGCCCTGCCCAAGCCCTCTCGCCGGGTCGTCAAGGACGTGCGCACCGGGCTGGCCGTACCGGACCTGTCCAAGCCGTGGAAGACGTACGGTGCGGCGCCGTTCACCACCAAGCAGGTGCTCCCCAAGCAGCGCGGCACGAGCATGCGCGGCATCTTCGTCACCTGCCCGCTCCCGATCATGCGGCAGAAGTCCCCGCGCGACACGGCCCTGCTGGCCGCCCGCTGGACGCTCAACCACCACCCCCAGGGCTCCAGCATCACTTGGCTCGCCTCGCAGCCGGTCAAACACGGCTGGATGCTCATTTATCGGGTCAAATACGGGAAACACCAGTCGCGGGCGGCCGTCGTGATCATGGACGGGGGAATGAGTAAGCCGGGACTGGCGTTCGTCACAGTGCCTGACTCGCAGCGCAAGCAG
This sequence comes from Nonomuraea sp. NPDC049784, assembly GCF_040659615.1. Taxonomy (NCBI): domain Bacteria; kingdom Bacillati; phylum Actinomycetota; class Actinomycetes; order Streptosporangiales; family Streptosporangiaceae; genus Nonomuraea; species Nonomuraea sp. NPDC049784. The sequence goes on along the minus strand of NZ_JBFAMX010000251.1, from coordinate 12,608 downwards.
TGGCGTGACATCGGCCGCGTGGTCGCCGGAGTGCGTGTTCTAGGCTAGAAAGATCATGTATGCGGCGATGTGGGGAGTGACGCCGTGGAACGCTCTGGAACGCCGCAGGCTCCGAAGAATGGCAAGGGCAAGCCGCCCTGGCGTTCGGAGGGCCTGCCCGGCACACCCGGAGGTCGGCCCAAGATCAATTGGTGGCGGTTCGTCGTCACCCTGCTCGTGGTGTACGCGGGCTTCTTCGTGGTGTCCTCGTTCGTCGACAGCGGATCCGTCGAGACGATCTCGTACACCGAGTTCACCAAGCAGGTGAACGCCAAGAACGTCAAGGACATCTACGCCCAGGGCCTGTCGGTCGAGGGCGACCTGAGGTCGGCGGCGAAGAATCCCGAGAGCAGTTCCACCTACACCAAGTTCGCGACCGAGATCCCGGCCTTCGCCAACACCGACCAGCTCGACCAGCAGCTCAACACCGGCCAGGTCGAGATCACCTCCAAGCCGCTCACACGCGGCTTCTTCTCCAACCTGCTGCTGTCGCTGCTGCCCGTGCTGCTGCTGGCCGGGCTGTGGATCTGGGTCATGCGCCGCGGCGCCAGCCTGATGGGCGGCGGGATCGGCGGGATCGGCAAGTCCAAGGCAGCCAAGCCGGTCGAGGCCGCGAAGGTGCGCGTCACGTTCGACGACGTCGCCGGCATCGACGAGGTGGAGAACGAGCTCGTCGAGATCGTCGACTACCTCAAGGACCCGGACAAGTACCGCAGGCTCGGCGCGAAGCTGCCCAAGGGCGTGCTGCTCGCGGGCCCTCCCGGCACCGGCAAGACGCTGCTGGCCAGGGCGGTCGCGGGCGAGGCCAAGGTGCCGTTCTTCTCGGCCAGCGCCTCGGAGTTCATCGAGATGATCGTCGGCGTCGGCGCCTCGCGAGTGCGTGACCTCTTCGAGGAGGCGCGGAAGGTGGCGCCGTCGATCGTGTTCATCGACGAGATCGACGCCATCGGCCGGGCCCGTGGCGGGGCCGGCGGCCTCGGCGGGCACGACGAGCGCGAGCAGACGCTCAACCAGATCCTCACCGAGATGGACGGCTTCTCGGGCGCCGAGGGCGTGATCGTCATCGGGGCCACGAACCGTCCCGAGGTCCTCGACCCGGCGCTGCTGCGTCCCGGGCGCTTCGACCGCACGGTCCAAGTGGGCCTGCCGGACGCCTCCGGCCGCACCGCGATCCTGGCGGTGCACACGCGCAGCGTGCCGCTGGACGGAGAGGTCAGCCTCGACCAGCTCGCCAAGACCACCCCCGGCATGACCGGCGCCGACCTCGCGAACCTCGTCAACGAGGCCGCCCTGCTCGCCGCCAAGCGTGGCAGGGAGAAGGTCGCGATGTCCGACTTCGCCGACGCGCTGGAGAAGCTGCAACTCGGCGCGGCCCGCAGCATCGTCATGCCGGAGGAAGAGCGCACAAGGACCGCCTTCCACGAGGCCGGGCACGCGCTGCTCGGCATGCTCCAGCCGGGCGCCGACCCGGTCAGGAAGATCTCGATCATCCCGCGCGGGCGGGCGCTCGGCGTCACGCTGTCCACCCCCGACACCGACCGGTACGCCTACGACGAGCAGTACCTGCGCGGGCGCATCACCGGCGCGCTCGGCGGGATGGCGGCCGAGCAGGTCGTGTACGGCGTCATCACCACGGGCGCCGAGAACGACCTGGAGCAGGTGACCATGATCGCCCGGGGCATGGTCGGGCGCTGGGGCATGTCGGAGAAGGTCGGCCCGCTGACCATCCTGCCCAACGACGGCCAGCAGCCGCAGGCATCGCCCGCGACGCTCGCCACCGTGGACGAGGAGGCGCGGCGGATCGTGGACGAGTGCTACGAGCGCGCGATCCAGATCCTCGGCGACAACCGCGACAAGCTCAACGCCATCGTGGAGGCCCTGCTCGAGCACGAGACGCTCGACGAGGCCAGCGCGTACGCGGCGGCGGGCCTGATCAGCTCCGCGTCCGCGCCGGAGGCCCAGCCTGCGGGTTTTTCCGAGAATTAGCGCAAATCGGGCGTTGGCTCGGTCCCGATCGGGGAACCCTCCCCAAACGACGATCGAGGGGCCTGACGATCGAGGGGCTTGACGATCGAGGGCCTGATGAATCGGGGGACTGTCGTGACGCTGAATGACGAGCTCCTCGCCGAGCTCGGAGACTCAGGACTGGAACAGATCGCCGGGATGCTCGGCACGGACACGACCACGGCCCGCGACGTGGTCCAGGCCGTGTCGGGCACCATCATCGGGGGCATGGCCCGCAACGCCCAGTACCCAGAGGGGGCCGAGGCCCTGCGCGGGGCGCTCGACGACCACGTCGACACCGACCCGTTCAGCGGCGACGTGGCCTCGCTGACCCGCGACGGGCACAACATCCTCGGCCACGTGCTGGGTGGCCAGGGGACGGAGCAGGCGGCGACTGGGTTGTCGCAGTTCGCCGGGATCGACTCGGGGACCCTCATCAAGCTGCTGCCCCTGATCGCCCCCATGATCATGTCCCTGCTCGCCAACCGGGCCGCGAGCCGCGACATGGACGCGGACGCCGTGGCCGACGACCTGAACAGCGAGCAGACGGCCATGCCCGGCGGTCTGAGCGACCTGATCGAGGGGCTGCTCGACACGATCTTCGGCGACGCCGTGCCGCAGCAGGGCGGGCCGTACGAGCCGGGTCTGCGTGCGGGCGGGCACGGGGCCCCGGACGGTCACGAGCTGGCGCCGGGGAGCTCCAACCCGGATTGGTGACGTCCTGGCCGCCGGTAGGCTGGTCAGGTGATCGTTCTGGCCTCAGCTTCCCCCGCACGCTTGACCCTCCTCCGCAGCGCCGGCCTCGACCCCAAGGTGATCGTCAGCGGCGTCGACGAGGAGTCGTTCTCCGCGCACAGCCCGGCGGCCCTCAGCCTGGTGCTGGCGAAGGCGAAGGCGGAGGCGGTCGCGAGCGGGCTGGACGAGGGCCTGGTCATCGGCTGCGACTCGATCCTCGAGCTCGACGGCCGCCCGTACGGCAAGCCCGCCACGCAGGAGGAGGCCGCCGCGCGGTGGCGGCTCATGCGGGGGCGCACGGGGCGCCTGGTGACGGGCCACTGCGTGATCGACGTCGCAGCCGGCAAGCAGGCGGCCCAGGTGGCCACCACCGTGGTGCGTTTCGGCCAGCCGTCCGACGAGGAGATCGCCGCATACGTCGCCACGGGAGAGCCGCTCAGCCTGGCGGGGGCGTTCAGCATCGATGGGCGCGGCGGGTGGTTCGTCGAGGGCATCGAGGGCGACCACGGCAACGTGCTCGGCATCTCGCTGCCGCTGGTGCGAGACCTGTTCGAGGAGCTCGGCTACGCGGTGACGTCGTTCTGGCGTTAGCCTGCCGGGCATGCGATCACTGCGCGACTTCACGTCCGGCGTCGGCTTCTTCTTCCAGGGGTTGGGGTGGGTCGCCAGGAACGGCCGGTGGTGGCTGTTCGGGCTGATCCCGGCGCTGATCGCCTTCGCCGTGTACGTGGTGGCGCTGATCTTCCTCGGCACGAACGCCACTGACGTGGCCACGTTCCTGACGCCGTTCGCGGATTCGTGGAGCTGGCGGGAGCTGTTCCGGACGCTGGTGGGGATCGCCCTGTTCCTCGGCGGGCTGGCGCTGGCCGTGCTGACGTTCACCGCGATCACCCTGGCGATCGGGGAGCCGTTCTACGAGCGGTTGTCGGCCGCGGCGGACGTGCTGGAGTCGGAGGACGAGCAGCCGTGGTGGCGTACGTTGCCGCGCTCGATCAGAGACAGCCTGGTCACCCTGTTCTACGTGCTCCTCTTCACTGTCCCGCTGTTCTTTCTCGGCTTCGTGCCCGTGGTGGGGCAGACGGTGGTGCCGGTGCTCGGAGCCATCGTTTCCGGATTTTTCCTGACAGTGGAGCTCACCACGCTGGCGCTGGAGCGGCGGGGGATGGCCCGCAAGGCACGTTTCGCGCTGCTGCGCGCGAACAAGGCCAGTGCGCTGGGGTTCGGGGTGGTGGTGTTCCTGCTGTTCCTGGTGCCGTTCGTGGCGGTCGTCGCGATGCCCGCCGCCGTCGCCGGCGCCGCCCTCCTCGTACGCACCCGCCTGGCCCCCGCTCCATAGCCCTCTGCCACCCCCTCACGGGCCACTTCCGCCGTCGGCGGGTGCCCACGCGTCACCCACTTCCGGCTGCCACGCCGGGGTTTCGCGTCACGGGAGTGACCGCGTCGGGGTGGTGCGTCGCGGGAGCAACCGCGTAGGGGTTCCACATCATGCGAGGCAAACACGCCTGGGCTGCACGGTGTGCGGGCCACCGATTCGGGGTCGCACCATGGGAGCCACGGCTTCGGGCCACACACCACGGAGGCCAGGAGCCGCTATCCACAACCCCGGCCACGCATGCCGCCCCTATCCCCAGAACCACGTTCGGCCCGACGCCCGGATGACCGCCCCGGGCACCCTAAGGGCCCATGACGACCAACCACCCCACCCCGACCTCCTCCCTCGCCACCACCTCCACCTCCACCTCCACCTTGGATCCGGAGCCTTGCCTCACCCTGACCACCCCCACCGACATCCTGGCCGCCGTGCCTTACCTCGTCGGCTTCCACCCGAAGTCCAGCCTCATCGTGATCGGTCTCGACCGCCGCCGGGCCAAGGTGGTGGCCAGGTGGGGCCTCCCGTTCCCGCCGGGTACCCTCACCGCCTTGGAGCCCGTCTTCGACCGGGAGGGCGTGACGGAGATCGTCATCGTCGGTTACGGCCCAGGAGAGCTGGTCACGCCGGCAGTAGACGAGGCGAGGCTCCTCGCGGCGAAGACCGAGGTCCACGTGGGCGAAGCACTACGAGCGCACGAGGGTCGCTACTGGTCCTACATCTGCGACCTGCCCACGTGCTGCCCGGCCGAAGGCACACCGTACGACCTGTCCACCAGCCAGATCGCCGCCGAGGCGACGGTGCGCGGCCTGGTGGCCCTCCCGGACCGCGAATCCCTGGAACGTACCATCGCTCCCATTACAGGTCCCGTACGCATGGCGATGCGCCGGGCCACAGCCGACGCGATCACAGGATTCCAGACCGGCCTGACAACCACCCCAAACCTCGGCACCTTCGCCACCCAGTACGTATCAGAGAGCCTGGCCAGGGTTCGCTCAGCCCTGCGAACCCACGAGGAGGGCGGCCGCCTGGACGACGCGGACGCCGCGGAGCTGGGCCTGGCCCTGGCGATCACCAGAGTCCGAGACGAGGCCTGGACTCTCATGCAAGATTCCCACGCACTCCTCTGGAAGGACCTGACCCGCAGGTTGGAGCCGCGCTTCACCCCACCAGCGGCATCCCTCCTGGCCATGGCCGCCTGGCGGGCGGGCAACAGCGTCCAGGCCACCATCGCCTTGGAACGCGCCCTGGCCATCGACCCCAGCTACTCGATGGCCAACCTCCTCATGCACGCCCTCCAGAACCTTCTCTCGCCCACCATCCTCCGGGGCCGCCTCCCCACCCCGGCCGAGCTCGACGCCGCCATGGGCCCGCCCCACCCGTCCTGGCTTGTGCCCCTGGTCAATCTGCTGGACGACGAGGACCCGCAGACCCCGCCCGACTGACCCCCGCAACCGCCGCCCGAGAAGCCCTCACCCCGACGCACCATTGCCCCACAGCCACGCCCATCGTGCGCCAGCACCATCCGACAACGTCACCAATCGACCGCATACCGCCCGAAGGCATCCAGAGGGCGTACGCACCGCGGATACCCGGCGAGCGGACTCATCCGAGACCCATCGAGATGCCCACTGGCCGGCTACATCGCGGCACCCGCCGAGCGGACTCATCGGAAACACTCACCAAGCGGACACAGCGCGAACACCCATCGGCCTAATGTGCGAGGACACCCACCCGGTGTAATCTCGCCAGTCGCCAGTCGCCAGTCGCCAGTCGCCAGTCGCCAGTCGCCAGTCGCCAGTCGCCAGTCGCCAGACGCGCCGGGGTTGGGTCGGGGTTCGGGTCGTCTACAGGGTGTCCTCCTCGCGGCGACGGCGCTCGTTGTAAGCGCGCATGCGCGGAGGATACCCAGTGAGTTGAACGTCGTACACCGGGAGGGCGAGGTCGCGAGCAACCTTGTGGATCACGGCGGGCGAGCCGACCCTGCGCCTGGTCCACTCGCCGTCGTCGGCGACCGCCACAGCGGTCGTGTCAGTGGCGAAAGTCTCGGGCTCGACGTAGAACTCGACGCCGCGCCGCGAACGGGCGAAAGCGATGAGCGCTTCGATGTCAGCGTCTGTCGCCTCGCGGTCGAACTTCGCGACCTTGGGGCCACGCAGCCGACGAATGCCGTAGCGGTCTCGCCATCTCATGAATCCTTTTTATACCGTCTGGAGCCGACGCGCGTCGGGGGTGATCTAGGGGACACATCCGGGATTCTCCCGATAGCACCGAGGGTTCCGGCGACGCACTATGAGAGGTGACTACCCGACTCACTAGGGAGAGGCATGGCGATTATGGCTGGGGTACCGAAAACCCCCGGGCCGGGACAGGTGCCGCCAGCTCATCTGCGCGTCACCAACCAGGACCGAGAGCACGTGGTCGAGCACGTCAAGACCGCTTACGCAGAGGGGCGCTTCGACAAGCTCGAGTTCGACGACCGGCTGGAGCGCGCGATGACGGCGCGCACGCACGGTGACCTGATGCCGATCATGACCGAGCTGTACGGCGCCCAAGCCGCGCCCCGGCTCGCTCCGCTCCCACCCCCGGTCCGCCCTGAGCGCGCACCGGAGAGCAACGAACGCCTCGGCGCCGCCGTCGGTCACCTGCTGATGGTCGTCGGCATCCCGATCGTCGGCCCGCTCATCCTGCTGCTCACCGGCGGCAAGACCTCGCCCTATATCCGGAGGCAGGCGCTCGAGGCGCTCAACTTCCAGATCACGGTGGTGGGGGCGACGGTCCTCCTGCCGTTCACTGTCATTGGCGTCGTGCTGCTGCCGGTCCTCTGGGTCGCGGCCGTCGTCCTCGCCATCGTCGGCGGCCTCTCGTCCTTGACGGAAGGCAACTTCCGCTATCCCCTGACGCTGCGCCTGGTGAAGTGATGTCACTGGTGAGGTGACGCCGCCCGCCCCAGCACGTGTATCCCACCACCCAGCGCGGGCGGGTACTGGCTCCTGCGCTTGGATCGCACTGCCCTGCTCGGGCGGGGTACTGGCTCCTGCATCGGGAGCACACTGCCCTGCTGGGGTGCTGGGTCGTGCGGTGGTGGTGCGTTGCCGGGTGGCGGGTCGCGCGTTGCCGGGTGCCGGCTCCTGCGCTGGGATCGCCCGCTGGTCGGGTGCTGGCTCCGGCTGATGGTGCGTTGCGCAGGGGGCCGCTGTCGAGTCGTGCGTTGGCCGGGGGACGGGTATTGGTTCCAGCGCTGATGGCGCGCTGCCCCGGCGCGGGTGCTGGGACTCCAGTCGTGGGTTCACACTGTGCCGGCGCGGTGCTGGGCGCAGGAGCCGATGGGTGTCAGCGGGACAGGACCTCGTACTTGACGCGCATCACTCCGGCGCTGGTGTTGCCAATGGCGGCGAAGGCGGCCTGTGAGAGGTCGAGGCAGCGGCCGCTCACGTACGGGCCGCGGTCGTTGATGCGGACAGTGATTGATTCGCCGTTGTTCGGGTTGGTGACGCGGACCTTGCTCCCCAGGGGGAGGGTCTTGTGGGCGGCGGTCATGGCCGAGGGGTCGAAGCGTTCGCCGCTGGCCGTCATTTGGGGTTCGCCGTAGTACGAGGCGCCGCAGGTTCCGGACGCGAGTACGCGGGTCTTCGGCTGGGGGGCCGGGGACTTTGTGCTCTTCAGGGTGGCCGCGGACTTGGTGGCCTTCGGGGTGGCCGCGGATTCGGTGGCCGGCTTGGAGTGGCTCGCCTCCGCGGACTTGGAGGTGTTCGGCCGGGCTGCCGCCGGGGACTCGGTGGTCTTCGGGTGGGGCGCCGCGGGCTTGGGGACCGGGGAGGGTGATTGGGGCGTTGCTGCCTGGCGGGCGGCTTCGTTCAGGGGCTTGGCCTGGGACGGGGTCGGGGCGGCCGCGGCGTGTTCGGGGGAGTCGGCGTTGCCGATGGCGGCCCAGGCGGTGGTGGAGGCGGCGGCTACGACGGCGGCGCCCGCTGCGATGACGATCCAGCGGCGCTTGCCTGCGGTGAGCCTGCCGTCCTGAGGGGATGGCTTGACGGAATGCTGACCCAAGGTAAACCACAGTCCTAGCTAGGGGATAGGGGAGGGAAAGGCCGCGCCCGAGGGGTTGAGGGCGTATATAGGCCGATCCGCAGGCGGGGATGGGGATCCCGCGCGATGGGGACGAACATATGTGACAAAGGGCAGGTAAAGGCAACTTAATGAGACATCCAGTGAAATATCTCACTTATGCCGCAAGATCGCCTATAACGCCCAACGTGTGCCGTGGATCTTCGGGATTCCGGGAAAACGCGAAAGAGCGGCTTGATCGGCCGGAATGCAATGTCGCCTTTGGTCGATCAAGCCGCTGATTGTTGGTGGGCCGTAATGATCTCCGGGTTGTTGCCGTTGGTCGGCGGTCTCGTGGCTACGGGTCGGCGCGGGTGTGCGGCGGCCGCCGCGGCCGCGGCCTGGACCCGGCCGTGCCTGGACTGGGGCATGCCTGGGCTCGGGCGTGCCTGGGCTCGGGTGGATATCGGGCCTGGGGCGTGCGATATCGGCCTGAGGCGTGCGATAGCGGGCCTCGGTGTGGATATTCGTACGTGCTGGCCGGGCGCGTGGCGCAGTCCGGCGGCCACGCCGCCGCGGCGTGGGCCTGGGCCTGTCGCGAGCTGAGGGTGAAAACCTTCGCCTCGCCGTGCCCCAGGCGGCCGACGTCGTCGCTGCGACCTCGGCGGCGGTCAGAACATCAGCGAGCGCACCGTCTCAACCGTGTCGGCATCTTCGACCCGCTTGTCCGGGCGGTAACGGAGGACCCGCGCGAAGCGGAGGGCCATGCCGCCGGGATAGCGCGGCGAGCGCTGGACCCCGTCGAAGGCGATCTCCACCACGATCTCGGGCCGCAACGTCACCGTCCACCGGTCGGTCGGCCCCTCGGCCAGCTCGAGGAAGCGCTCGGTCTGCCAGGCCAGCAGCTCGTCCGTCAGCCCCTTGAACGTCTTGCCGAGCATCACGAACCCACCGGCGGGGTCACGCGCCCCGAGGTGGAGGTTGGAGAGCTTGCCCTCGCGCCGACCGTGGCCCCATTCGGCGGCCAGGACCACCAGGTCGAGCGTGTGGCGCGGCTTGACCTTGATCCATCCGGCGCCTCGGCGGCCCGCCGCGTAGGGGGAGGCCAGGGACTTGACCACGAGGCCCTCGTGGCCCGCCTTCACCACGTCGGTGAAGAACTTCTCCGCCTCCGCCACGTCCCCCGTCACGAGCCGCGGCGTCAGCAGGCCCTGGGGGACCGCGCGCACCAGCGCCTCCTGGCGCTGTGAATAGGGCAGATCGAGCAGGTCGGCGCCGTCCACCCGCAGGGCGTCGAAGAAGAACACGCTCAGCGGTGTCTGCTCGCGCAGTTGCGCCACGTTGGTCTTGCTGGTGACGCGGCTCGCCGTCACCTGGAACGCGTGCGGCCGCCCGTCAGGCCGCAGCGCGAGCACCTCGCCGTCCAGCACGAGATCGTCGTACGGCATCTCGAGCACGGCCTCGACCAGCTCGGGGACCTGGGACGTGATGTCGTCGAGCGTGCGCGTGAAGACCTTCACCTCCGAGCCCGAGCGGTGGGCCTGCACGCGGATGCCGTCGAGCTTCCACTCGAGCGCCGCGGGGGCTCCGGCCTTCTCCAGCGCGGCCGCCACATTGGGCGCGCTGCCCGCCAGCATGGGCGAGACCGCCCGCCCCACCTCGAGCCGGAACGCGTGCAGCGCCTCGACCCCGCCGCTCAGCGCGGCCGCGCCCACGGCAGGAAGCCAGCCGCGCAGCGTGAGCGCGCGCCGCACGTCGGCCGACGGCGCGCCGGACGCCTTGGCCACCGCCTCGATCATGACGCCGTCGAGCGCGCCCTGCCGCAGCTCGCCGAACAACAACCGGCGCATGAACTGCTGCTCCTGGCTCGTCAGCCCCGCGAACAGCTCGCCCACCAGTGCCTTACGTGCCGCCTGCGAGCCCGGCCCGGAAACCGCCTTGATCCTGCTCAGCAGCTCATCGACGGCGCTCAGCGTGGCGGTGGCGGCCAGCTTGGGCTGGGGGATGTCCTCCAGCGTGCGCCAGCCCACGCCCACCTGCCGCTGGGGCAACTCACCCGAGAGGTACGCGATCGCGATCTCCGCCTCATCGGGGCCGACCCGGCCGAGCAGCTCCGCCAGATGGCCCACCTTGCCGAGACGGGCGGACGTGCGCGTCACCGCCTCGGAAACCCGGACCACGTCGATCAGAAGCACACGCCTATGGTGCCTCACGTCGCCGACATTTCCCCACCCGATATCGACCAAGTGTCTGCCTTGTTCCCGGCACGGCTCAGGTCGCCCTCAGGGGAGGCCAGGTCCGACGGGCAGGGGTCTTCTGCCACATATGACCGCGAAAGGGGGCGGGCCGCCGTAAGAGGCCGTAATGGGCGGCCCGCCCCGAGAGTGCCGCTAGCTCACGCCGAGCAGGTCGACGACGAAGATGAGCGTCTCGTTCGGCTTGATGCGCGCGCCGGCCCCCCGGCTGCCGTAACCGAGATGCGGCGGGATGATCAGCTTGCGTCGCCCGCCGACCTTCATGCCCGCGACCCCCCGGTCCCAGCCGGCGATGACGCGCCCACCGCCGAGGGGGAACTCGAACGCCTCGCCGCGGTTCCACGACGCGTCGAACTCCTCCCCGGTCGAGAACGCCACGCCGACGTAGTGGACGCGTACGTTGTGGCCGGGCTTGGCCTCCGGGCCGTCACCCACGGTCAGGTCGACGATCTCCAGATCGGCGGGCGGGTTGCCCTCGGGGAAGTCGATCTCGGGCTTTTCGAGTGCCACGAAGTGCTCCAGTTGACGATTGCTAACAATGAACCCGACGACTCTATGCGGTCGGGATATCGTCATCGTTCATGGCCGCCCTTTCTCCCGACGCGATTCTGCTCACCGATCGCGTGGCCGTGGTCACCGGGGCGGCCAGGGGCATCGGGCTGGCGATAGCCGAGGCGTTCGCCGCGTTCGGCGCCCACGTCGCCGTCTGCGACCGCGACAGGCCGAGCGCCGAGCTGGCGATGACCCTCGACGTACGCGACCACGTGGCGGTGGAGATCTTCGCCCAGGCCGTACGCGAGCGCTGGGGCCGCGTGGACGTGCTGGTCAACAACGCGGGTGGCACCTTCCACGCATCGTTCGCCGACACCTCGTCCCGCGGCGAGCAGATCCTCATCGAGGAGAACTTCACGCAGGTCACCGGCATGATCCGGCGGCTGCTGCCCATGATGCGGCCAGGCGCCTCGATCATCAACGTGACGTCGAGCGAGGCACATCAGGCCGCGCCGGGCTTCGCCGTGTACGCGGCGATGAAGGCGGGCCTGGAGAGCCTGACGAAGACGCTCGCCCTGGAGCTCGCTCCCAGGGGCATCAGGGTGAACGCGATCGCGCCCGACGCCGTCCAGACCGAAGGCGAGGCAGGCGTGCGCGAACGCATGCTGGCCCGCCCGCTGCCCTATGAGCCGGTACGCGTTCCGCCGCTCGGCCACCTCGGCGGACCTGGGGACGCCGCGGGCGCGGCCGTGTTCCTGGCCGGCGACCTGGCCAGATTCGTCACGGGGACGACGCTGCACGTGGACGGCGGGATCCACGCGGCCGGCGGCTGGCGGAGAACCTGACTACCAGCTCTGGTGCAGCGGCATCCCCTCGGCGTACCCGGACGAGCTCTGGACCCCGATGACGGCCTTCGCGTGGAAGTCCTCCAGGTTCGACGCCCCCGCGTAGGTGCACGCCGACCGCAGCCCCGCCACGATGCCGTCGATCTGGTCCTCCACGCTGGGCCGCTTCGGATCCAGGTACATGCGGGAGGTCGAGATGCCCTCCTCGAACAGCGCCTTCCTGGCCCGCTCGAACGCCGAGTCGTCGGCCGTTCTCAGCCGTACGGCCCGTGCGGAGGCCATGCCGAAGTTCTCCTTGTACTTGCGCCCGTTCGCGTCGGTGTGGGTGTCGCCGGGCGACTCGTACGTCCCCGCGAACCACGAGCCGATCATCACGTTCGACGCCCCCGCGGCCAGCGCCAGCGCCACGTCGCGCGGATGGCGCACGCCGCCGTCCGCCCACACGTGCCGCCCCAGCCGCCGGGCCTCGGCCGAGCACTCCAGCACGGCCGAGAACTGCGGCCGTCCGACCCCGGTCATCATCCGTGTGGTGCACATCGCGCCGGGCCCGACCCCGACCTTGACGATGTCGGCCCCCGCGTCCACGAGGTCGCGTACGCCCTCCGCCGTCACCACGTTGCCCGCCGCGACGGGCACCCCGGGATCGAGCGCCCTGACGGCGCGCAGAGCCGAGAGCATCTTCTCCTGGTGGCCGTGCGCGGTGTCGACGACCAGGCAGTCGACCCCGGCTTCCAGGAGTTCCTTGGCCTTGGCGACCACGTCGCCGTTCACACCGACCGCGGCCGCGATGCGCAGCCGCCCTTGGGCGTCGACCGCGGGCTG
>NZ_JBFAMX010000250.1:0-14501 GCF_040659615.1 Nonomuraea sp. NPDC049784 | reverse complement strand
AGGACTGTTGTGAGCACCGTCATCACAGTCGATCCAAGGGAGGCCGGCGCCGCGAAACCGACCTCAAGCCTCTGAGGCGGATGCCGATGAGCGTGCGGTCACGGCCATCCACGAGTCGCTCCGGAGGGACGGCGCCGCGCCGCTCTCCGGAGTGGGCGTGATGGCGCGGAGGAGCGGTGGGGCTGAGATCGCCGACGAACCACCCGGCCTGAGCACGCGAATCGACCGTCACCGCCGCCTCACGGCCCGTGGACGTCCACCGGGCGCTGCCCTGGACGAGGAGACGAGTCCGCGTCAGGCGCGTCCAGCAGGCGACCCGCGAGAGCGGTGAGGCTGAGCCCCTTCAGGTCGGGAACCAGGACGCCCGCGATCTTGTCGACATGCCGGCGCCACGTGTCGGGCACGGCGGCGGCTCCGGACGCCGCGCCGCACAGTGCGCCCACCATGGCGGGCATGCTGTCGGACTGCCGTGCGACCAGCGCGGCCGAGCCGAGGCCCGTGGCGAGGTCGCCGTCGGCCAGTTCGGCCAGGACGAAGGCCGTGGGCAAGGTCTCGGCGGCCACTCCCCCATGGCTGTAAACGGCCGGGCTAAGCTGCTCGACCAGGCCAGGGACGGCGTCGAAGGCCGAGCGTGCCGACTCGCGGACGTGGGCTGCCCTGGCGAGGTTGCGGGCGGTCCAGCTCCCCTCGGGGATCGCGCCGGCCGCCGCTTGCAGCGCGTCGCTGAGGTGGGCGCCACCGACCAGCGACGCGATGGCCACAGCCATGGCCTGAGCGGCCCAGACTCCGTCCTCGGCGTGGGTGATCTCGGCGTAGCGTCGCGCGACCTCGGCGGCCTTGGCCGGGTCACCGGCGTAGTAGAGGCCGATCGACACTGCGGCGGGTACGGCGCTGTCAGAGTAGTGAACAGGATTGTCGTTGCCGGTGGCGGGCGGCGTGAGACCTCTGGCGCTGTTGATGATCGCGGAGCGTTCGGCCACCCCGGTCCAGACGTCGTCCGACATGCGCTTGCGCCATCCGGCGAAGAGCGCGGCCGAATCGTGTCGCGGCTCCTCGAGAAGCACCAGCGCGGCCACGGCCGCGGTCTCGGCGTCGTCCGTGGGAGACAGCGGGATGTCGTCACCGATGCCGAGCGTGAACGGTAGCAACGGGCGCGAGACCCGCTGTTCGTCCAGTGCGGCCGAGAGCCTCCACCCTGCGGCACGGGCCCACTCCGATCTGGCCCTGCGGTGGAACTGGGCGGGGAGTCCCGCGGCGTCGCCCGCGGCCAGGCCGAGCAGGGCGCCGGCCGCACGCTCGTGCCGCGCGTCCCGGGCGTGGTCGGAGGGTCCCTGTCCGTCAAAGCCCATTGACGGCCACCTCTCTGGGTGCCGAAGTCCGTCGGCCGGCCTCATGCAGCTGGTCGGCCAGTTCGACGAGGTCCGTGCCGGCGGTGGCGGTGATGCATCGTCCGCTCACGCGTGTCACTTGGGCCCGCCACCGTTCGGGGATGGCCTGGGCGCCGTGCAGGGCGCCCGCCATGGCGCCAGCGATGGCGGCGATGGTGTCGGAGTCGCGGCCGATGTTGACCCCCGCCAGCACTACCCGGGCGAAATCCCCCTGATGGACGGCGAACAGGCCGAAAGCCAGCGCGACCGCCTCGGGGGCGGCGTCGGCCCAGGGGTAGTGGAACAGCGGGATCTCCGCGTACAGGGCTTCCTCCGCCGCGGCAGGCGAGCTCGCCGCGGCGGTCACGTCGAGCGCCCTGCCCACCAGCCGCGCCGACCACGAGTCCGGCGGCAGCGCGCGCACGCCCGCGTCGATCACGTCGCGGTGGTCGCCCGCGGTGATCGCGGCGGCGACGGCAGCGGCAACCGCCTGGGCGCAGAAGACGCCGTCGCGGGCGTGGCTGACCGACGCGTCCACGGCCGCGATCCTGGCGGCCTCGTCGGGGTCGCCCATGCAGAGGATGCCGACGGGGGCGACCCGCATCGCGGCGCCGTCGCTCCACATCTCGTAGCTGTCGCTCCCGCTCTGCGGCGGCCGCAGCCCCGAACGCAGATTGGCGATGGCGACCATCTCGCTGAAGCCGGCGCCGTGGAAACCGCCCTGCTGCGCCGCGACCGTGTCCAGCCAGACGCCGGCCACGTCATCGGGGGTGATGCCCCTGCCGTGGGCGAGCAGGCCCCGGGCGCAGAGGACCGCGTACTCGGTGTCGTCGGTGCCGGCCGCGTCCTCGGTGAGGAAGTCGGTGACCCTGCCGTAGCGTGCTCGGATCTCAGCGGGTGTCATGCCTTCGGTGGGCGCGCCGAGAGCATCGCCGACCGCGAGGCCGAGGAGCGCGCCTCGGCACCGGTCCAGGGTGGTCACTCACTCTCCAAGAGTCGCATCGTTTTGCATAATGCCGCACACGCTAGCAGCGCACGCCCTCTCCCGGACAGGATCCTGCCTGCGACAACCTCTGGAAACCGGATCGTTACACCGCCCTCTTGACCGGAGAATGGAGCGCACTCCATGCTACGACACAAATCGATTTGGATTCTGGGGGCGAGATGAAGGAAGCAGGCGGGCGCCCTGACATTGCCGCCGTCGCCGCAGCCGCCGGAGTCAGCGTAACGACCGTGTCCCACGTGCTGAGCGGCCGCAGACCGGTCAGCGCCCGCACCAGGGCCAAGGTGGAGGCGGTCATCGAGGAGCTCGGCTACCGGCCTAACCCGTCGGCCCGCAGCCTGCGCACGCACCGCAGCGAGTCGATCGCGCTGATCGTCCCCGACCTGACCAACCCGTTCTACCCGCTGGTCGCCGCGGGGCTGCAGGACGTGCTGATGTCGAGCGGCTACCTGCTGTCCGTCACCGACGCGGCACTGCCCAGCCGGGCCCTGCCCGAGGTCGTACGGCACGTGCTGGCCCGCAGGGTGGACGGCATCGTGCTGGCCACGTACGGCGCCACGGACAGCGACATCGACAAGATCAGAAAGTCCGGCACCAAGCTCGTACGGCTGGGCGGCCGGTTCCGCGCCGAGTTCGGCGACATCGTCAGGGCCGACGACACCAGCGGCGTGCACGACGTGGTCAGCCACCTCATCGATCGGGGATACCAGCGCGTCGCGTTCCTCAACGGCGAGCCCCACGCCCACCCGAGCCAGATCAGGCTCGAGGGCTACGAACGGGCGCTACGCGAGGCCGGCCGGCCGATCCTGCCCGACCTGATCCACTCGGGCACGTTCACCCGGGCGGGCGGCGCGGAAGGAGCCAGAGCCCTACTCTCCCGCTCCTCCCGCCCCGACGCCCTGGTCTGCGCCAATGACCTGATCGCCGTCGGAGCGCTCGACGTGACCAGGCAGCTCGGCCTGTCCGTCCCCGGCGACGTGGCCATCACCGGCTACGACGACATCGAGGCCGCCTCCCTCATCACCCCCGCCCTGACCACAGTGCTCAACCCGGCTCGCGAGATCGGCAGGACCTGCGCACGTCTTCTGCTCGACCGGCTGGCCGGCGAGTACGACGACACGGCACGCGAGATCGTCCTCGCTCACCGGCTCATCGTCCGCGACTCGTCCTAGCCGTTCGTAAGGAGAACCCCCATGTCCGTCAATCTCGCCCGCCGTGACTTCCTCAAGCTGAGCGGCGCCACGGCGGCCGCCAGTTGGGCACTCGCCGCGTGCGGCAGCTCGTCCTCGTCCTCCAGCGCCAAGAGCGTCACCTACTGGGCCGCCTTCGCCACGCCCGACGGCGAGAAGTACTTCCGCCAGAACCTCGTCGACGCCTTCAACAAGAGCGCGACGGACGTCCGCGTCAAGATGGACGTCAAGCAACTCATGACGCTGGGCAACCTGACCAACACCGCGGTGGCGGCGGGCAAAGGCCCCGACATCGTCTACGCCGACGGCCCCTCGGCCGCCCTGTCCTTCGCCAAGAGCTCCAAGACCGCGGCGCTCGACCAATACGCCACAAAGTACGGCTGGCAGGACAAGCTGCTGCCGTGGGCCTACGAAGTCAGCAAGATCGACGGCAAGCTCCACTCCGTGCCCGTCGGCTACGGCTCGCTGGTGCTCTACTACAACCCCGACACCTTCGCCAAGCACGGCTGGAAGGTGCCGACCACGCTGGCCGAGTTCGAGGCCGTGTGCGCCGCTGCCAAAAGCGCGGGCCTGATCCCCGTGGGTGCGGGCAACAGCGGCTACAAGGCGCAGAGCGAGTGGTACCTGACCTGCGTGCTCAACGCCGCCGTGGGCCCGAAGGCCATCCACGAAGCGCTCACTGGCGCACGACCGTGGGACGACAAGGTCTTCGTCGACGCCATCACCCTGTTCAAGGCACAGATCGACAAGGGCTGGTGGGGCGGCGGCGCCGACCGCTACTTCACCAACACCGACACCGACATGTTCACCGGTCTGGCCGGCGGCAAGGTCGCCATGTACATGACGGGGACGTGGAGCTTCGACTCGGCCGACACGTTCTTCACCGGCGGCAAGAAATGGGACTGGGCGCCGCTGCCCTCGCTCGGTGACGGCGTGCTCCCGGGGGTCTTCCCGCTGGCGATCGGCACCACGCTGTCGATCAACGCGCGTTCGGAGAACCCGGCGGGGGCGGCCGAGTTCATCGACTATCTCATCGCCGATCCCAAGCGCATGCTCGGTTTCCTCGCCACGACCGGCACCAACCCGCCGCCCCTCAAGGTCTCCGCCGACGCCTACCCGGCCGGCATGGACGAGCGGGTCGCGCGGTTGT
Source organism: Nonomuraea sp. NPDC049784 (assembly GCF_040659615.1). Taxonomy (NCBI): domain Bacteria; kingdom Bacillati; phylum Actinomycetota; class Actinomycetes; order Streptosporangiales; family Streptosporangiaceae; genus Nonomuraea; species Nonomuraea sp. NPDC049784. Next base: position 9,791 of record NZ_JBFAMX010000250.1, on the reverse strand, counting down.
ACAAGGCCATCCCCGAAACCACGAACCTGGGCTACGCGAGCTGGAGCTTCGTCCCGCCGAAGACGGACACCTACCTCTACACCGAGTTCGACAAGGTCATCACGGGTGCGATGTCACCGGCCGACTTCTGCGCCGGACTGCAGAAGACCTTTGCAGCCGAGCTCGCGGCGGGCGCGGTGGCCAAGCCGTTCGCCCCCGAGTCGTGAGCGCGCCCCGTGCCCGCGCCCGGCTGACGGCCTGGCTGTTCATCGCCCCCCTGCTGCTCGTGAACCTGCTCGTCGTCGCCGGGCCCGGCCTGATGTCGGTCTACTACTCCTTCACCAACTGGGACGGCCTCGACGAAGCGCACTTCGTCGGGCTCGCCAACTACATGGCGCTGTTCGGCAGCCCCGACTTCCGCGGGGCCCTGCTGCACAACCTGCTCTGGACAGCCTTCTTCCTGGTCGTGCCGATGTCGATGGGGCTGCTCGGCGCCTTCCTGCTGTCCAGGATCCGGCGCGGCCAGATGCTGTTCCGGCTGCTCTACTTCATCCCGTACGTGATCGCGACCGTCGTATCGGCCGCCATCTGGCGGCAGATCCTCAGCCCGACCAGCGGTCTCGCGCCCGCCCTCGCCGGCCTCGGCATGCCGTGGCTCGGGGACGTGAACTTCCTCGGTGACGGTCGGCTCGCCCTCGGCGCGGTGGCCTTCATCAACAACTGGCAGTGGTGGGGCTTCCTGGTCGTGATCTTCCTGGCGGCCATGCAGTCGATCGAGCCGTCACTGTACGAGGCCGCCCGGATGGACGGCGCGGGTAGCTGGCGGGAGTTCTGGCACATCACCCTGCCGTCGATCCGCCCGACCTTCATGTTCCTCTCGCTGATGACCGTCATCTGGTCGTTCCTGGTCTTCGACTACATCTACATCCTGACCCAAGGAGGTCCCGCCAGCGCGACCGACGTGCTCAGCACCGTGATGTACCGCGCCGCGTTCAGCGAACAGCAGGCCGGCTACGCCTCGGCGATCGGTGTCATCCTGACCCTGATCAGCGCTGTCACCGTCGGCGGCTACCTCTACCTGCGCCGCCGCCTGAGGTGGGAGATATGACCCGGCGCCCGTTCGCCTACCTGATCCTGACCGTCCTGGCCGTCTACGCGCTCGGCCCGATGCTGGTCTTCGTCCTGGCCTCGCTGAAGACTCCGAGCGAGATCAGCGAGAATCCCCTCGGCCTGCCCGGCGAGTTCCGCTGGGAGAACTTCGCGACCGCCTGGGCCGACGCGAACATGGGCGTGGGGCTGGTCAACAGCGCGATCATCGCGGTATCGACCGCGGCAGGGGTCTGCGTCATCTCGGGCTGCGCGGCCTACGCACTCGGCCGGCTCGACCTGCCCAAACCCGGGCTGTTCATCCTCTACCTGCTGGTCGCCAGTTCCCTGCCCATCCAGCTGTTCCTCGTGCCGCTGCTGTCCCTGTGGACGAAGCTCGGGCTGTACGACAGCAGGTTCGGTCTGATCGTCATCTACTGGGCCATCTACAGTCCGTTCGCCACGTTGCTGATCCGCTCGTTCCTGCTCGCCGTCCCCAGGGAGTATGAAGCCGCAGCGCGTCTCGACGGCGCGGGAGAGCTGCGGCTGTTCATCCGTATCGTCTTCCCGTTGATCTGGCCGGGCGTGCTCACGGCGGGTCTGATCGCGGGGCTGCAGGCGTACAACGAGTTCCTGCTGGCCGTGACGTTCATCCAGGACAGCGAGAGCCTGCCGGTCTCGCTGTCGCTCTACTCCTTCCAGCAGGGCTTCTCCCCCGACTGGGCACTCGTCAGCGCAGCCGGGCTGATCATGGTTCTGCCGCCGCTCGCGCTGTTCCTCGCTCTGCAACGCCGCTTCGTCGAGGGTTACACCTCCTCCGGGATGTCAGGCTGAGCACGCAAGTCGCCCAGCGCGCCCCAGACCTTTGATCCCGCAGTGCACGTGTGGGAGAGGGTTCGGCAGAGATGGTGTTCTTTGAGGATGAGCACTCTGTCCAGGAGTTCGCGGCGCAGGGTACCGGTGATCCTTTCGCAGTGTGCATTCGCTTGCGGGGCCTGCGGTGGACTCGTGATTACCCGCAGGCCGGCGTCGGCGAAGACCGCGTCGAAAGCCTGATGGTGTCCACGTGCAGGAAGTCGACGGCGATAATGTGCTCGGCCTGGGCGGTCAGGAACTGCTTCCTCGTCGGCCCACTGCGGCGCGGAGCGGGGTCGATCCCGGCCCGGTTCAGGATGTTCCCCACGGTAGAAGCCGAGATCGTGTGACCGAGGCGGGTCAGTTCACCGTGGATGCGCCGGTGGCCCCATCCCGGGTTCTCTGCGGCCATGCGCAGGATGAGGGCAGGTGATTCGAGTTCTTGAGCCCCACAGGACGAAGATCAGATAAAGCAACCGCAGCGCCATGAACAGCGATCATGCCCGCCAGAACGGGAACGCCAAACCCCAGGTCAACCCCAACGGCCAAGTTTCAGGGTCCCTCGAGTTTCTCCCTTCAGCCCCGTTTCAGTGGCGTTTCAGCACCGGCTCGTTGACTGGGCGGCGTTCGGGGCCACCCGTGCGGCAGAGAAATGAGGAACCGGTGAATCGTCCATCCATGGTGACCGCGTTGGCGCTCGCGTCCATTGCCGGAATCGTCGGCGCCGGCGGCCCTGCGGCCGCCGCCACGACCGTGACGGCCGCCAAGCCGTTGTTCGAGGTCTACGGAAAGACATATCTGGGCGAGGTCTGCAAGACGCAAACCGTTGACAAGCTCAAAGGGGTCAGCGCCACGGGCCCGTTTACGCTGCGCATGAACCTGACCGGCTCCGTCTCGGCGACCTGGTCCGCCAAGACGGGCGTCGGCGCGGGCGCCATCTCCGCGGAAATGGGCTTCGACGTGACCAAGAGTTACTCCATCTCCATCGTCGGCAGCTACGCGGTGCCCAGCGGGAAGCGGGGTCACTTGGAGGCGTACCCGTGCTTCGCCCGGTACAGCTTCAAGACCAGACTCATCACCGGAGGTGCTTCCAGTAAGGGGTTCGCGGAGAAGCCGGTCGGCGTGCACTTCAAGAAATGGCTGACGAAGAAGTAGCGCCGTCGGGATCCCGGACCTCGGACGCGGCGGCACCGCGCCCGAGGTTCGGGATCAGTAAGCGGCGCCCGGCTCGTCAGGGCTGACCAGACCTTCGCATGCCCAGGGTGTGCTCGCCCGTCGCAGGTGACGGGCCGCGCCGGTGACTTCCTGTACGTGCCGGTCGGCGGCCTGCACGCCTTCAAGAACGTGACGGACGACCCCACATCGATGCTCATGCTCTTCTCCCCGGGCGCCCCGCGCGAGGAGTTCTTCGAAAGGGTCGCAGAGATGGCGCAGCGCGGCAGTGAGGAACTCAAGGAGTTCCGTGTGCGGCACGACAGCTACTTCGAGGAGGACTTCGGACCGGCGGCGGTGTAGTGCGCAGCCGGTGCGGCGGGAGGTCAGCTACCAGTTCCACCTATCTGAGATGGCGTTGCCGCAGGTTGGTCGTCTCGCGTTCGCGTCCGAAGGTGTCTCGTTGAGCAGACCCCTAACGAGACGCTCCCGCCGCCGCAGCTCCGGCCGATCAGCTGTTGTCCCTTCCGGGTGAAGCTGGCGGAACGAGACGCGCGTGACCTGCAGCGGGACAGGTTGATGCGGATGGGTTCTGGTGGTGTTGTTCAGGTGTTGTTGTCGGTGAGCCGACGCTGGTCTTCCCTCCCTCACCGCAAGTCGCCTAGCGTGATCGTCAACTACGGTCGATCCGGAGGCGTTCATGGACATTGCGGTCTGGCTGAGCGGCTTGATGGCTCTGGCTGGAGTCGGGCTGGGTGGTCTGCTGTCGTCTCGGGCGCAAGATCGGGCATGGAAGCGCGAGGAACAACGACGCTGGCGAGACGCGCGTCGCACGACGTATGCCGATTTCGTGACCGCGGTCAGGGAGTACCGGTCATTCGTCTCCGGGCCAGACGCCCGGGTCGAGGTGTGGATGCACCCTGAGGGAACGCGTCTCACCCCCGCAATAGGCCAAGACGGCGCTGCGTACCAGACGAAGATGGAAGCGTCCTTCACCGCAGTCCAGATGGCGGCTCAAGATCAGGAGACCCTGAATAGGGCGCATTTCCTCGCCAGCATCGCGCGCCGTGTTGCTGTGGCTCGCGCCGTCTACGGCCCCGGCCAGGTGCCGAGCGATCTTGATGAGAGCCTGTTCACCGCAGAACACGGGTTCCTCAACTCCGCGCGCCGCGACCTCGGTCTTCTCGACATGGACCAGGTCCCCTTCCCTGAGAAGCTCGCGGACATCGACAACACCCTGATGGACGCCTACCGCCACCAGCCCCAGGAGCATCACACCGAGTCGGAGTCTGTCTAGCGGTTGCGGGTGAACCTGTTCAGGTCGTGTTGTCGGTGAACCGGTGTGTGGTGCGTTGGCTCTGCCAGATCGCGCCGGAGAAGGTCTCCATCGGGGCGCTCCACTGGCGGATGAGGACGGAGGCGCTACTGGACGGGCCCGGCCGCCCAGCACTACCTCGCGCAGGTGGTGCTGCCGCGGCGCGAACTGGCCGACCTGCAGGAGCCGTGCCTGCACACCGCCGAGAACCTGCGCCGCCGGGCCGAACGCCTCCGCGAGGCCGCTGCACGGACACCCGACCCCCGTGAAGATCAGCCGACCCGCGTGGGGAACAGGGAGCGGAAGTTGTGCACCGCAGGGTTCGAATCGCCGATGCGCCAGGTCACGTCGAGCGTGACGACCCTGGTCGCCGGTGACAGCGGCCGGAAGACCACGTCGCCGCGCCGCAGCCGGGCCACCGACTCAGGCACGATCGACACGCCGATCCCCGCCGCCACCAGGCTGACGATCGTCTGCATCTGCACGGCCTCCTGGACGATCCGGGGCTCGAAACCGGCCGCCCTGGCCACCGCCATGATCTGGTCGTGCAGGCCGGCGCCGTAGCGCCGGGGGAACAGCACGAACGGCTCGCCGGCCAGTGCCGAGGCCGGGAGCGGGGTACGCCGGGAGAGCGGATGGTCGCGGGGCAGGGCTGCCAGCAACAGCTCGCGGGACACAGTTTGGGTCGACAGCACCTCGGCGGCCGGGCCAGCCAGCGGCGCGTGCAGGAGGCCGACGTCGAGCAGTCCCTGTCGCAACCCCTCGGCCTGCTGCGCGGTGGTCAGCTCGCGCAGCTCGACCCCGACGCCCGGATAGCGGCTGCGGAAGCGGCGCAGGACCCTCGGCAGCGTCACGTTGGTCGCCGAGCCGACGAACCCGATCACCAGCCGCCCCGCCTCGCCACGGCCGGCCCTCCTGGCCGACGCCGCGGCCAGCTCGGCGTGGGCCAGGCTGACGCGCGCCTCGGCCACGAACGCCTCGCCCGCAGGGGTGAGCCGCACCTGCCTGGTCGTCCGGTCGAACAGCCGCACGCCGAGCTCCTCCTCCAGCCTGCCGATCTGCTGGCTGAACGGCGGCTGCCGCACGCCCTCGCGCAACGCGGCCCGGCCGAAGTTGAGCTCCTCGGCGAGCGCCACGGCGTAGCGGAGCTGCTGCAGATTCATATGCGATTTATATCAATGGGGCCTGACTATGCTGCCGATCCGGCATGATCCGGTCCAGTGGCCAGGCTGGGCGTATGAAGCTGATGATCGCTGGAGCGGTGGTGGCCGCCGGAGTCCTGCACCACGGCTGGGAGGACTTCCACACCGAACGCCCGCTCTACGTCTCGGGAACGGTGACCCAGGTGCGGTGGGGCAATCCGCACCCGGAGGTCCGGCTGCGCGTGTCCGGGCCGGTGACGCTGCCCGCCAGGCTGGCGGAGCGGGCCATCCCGGCCGAACTGGAGGAACTCGGCGGGCGTGAGGTGCTGCGCCGCACGCGAGCGTTCGACGGGACGGACGAGCTCGCCGACGGCGAGCTGGTGCTGGTCCTGGCCCCGGTGGAACGGCTGTCGGCCTGGGGGATGCCCGACCGGGTGGCGGAGGGCGAGCGTCTGGAGGCGGTGGGGTACATGCACCGCGAGCACGCCGACGAGTTCCGGCCCGAGCTGCTCGTCCGGGGGGACGGCCGGGCCATCCGGCAACGTTCGGTCCCCCTGCCCGCGCGCCCGCTGGCCGGGGGCGCCTCCTCCCCAGCCGACACGGCCGCCAGCACGGCCGCCGACGCCCCCGGCGGGCCGCTGCCGTGGCTGATCGGCGGGGTCTTCCTGGTCGGAGGGGCGACGGCGGCGGTCGTGGCGCGGGCGCGCAGGAAGGGCGGCGACCCCGCATGATCCTCCGCCCCCGGCCATACGACGTCCTCGGCTGGGTGGAGGAGTGGTGGGTGGCGGAGTTCGTGCGGGTGACGCCATGGGTGTACTCCTCGCTGGAGATCGTCCACCTGCTGGGCCTCTCCCTGCTGGTCGGCCCCGCGGTGCTGTTCGACCTGCGGCTGCTCGGTGCGGGTCGGCGCTTGATCACGGTTGTGGCGGCGGCCCGGCATCTGCTGCCCGTGGCCTGGGCCGGGTTCACCACTGCCGCCGTGTCCGGGGCGGCGATGTTCGCGGCCGGTGCCAGGGAGGTCGCCGCGACCGGTGCGGCCCCGGTCAAGCTCGCCCTGCTGGCGGTGGCAGGCCTCAACGCCGCCGTCTTCCACCTCGGCGTCTACCGCGGCGCGGGCACGTGGGACGGGCACCGCCGCCCGCCCCGAGCGGCCCGGGCCGCCGGAGCCGTCTCCCTGGTGACCTGGACGGGTGTGGTCGCGTGCGGCCGGTTGATCGCTTACACCTGATAGATCCGGCCGGAGGACCGGGGGTCAGCGCATCTTGGCCAGGCAGCGGACGACCGTCGTGGTCAGGGTGCCAAGCTCCGAGATGCCGATGGCGACCGTGCCGCCGTCGGCGAGGGTGAACGGCAGGTCGGGCACCCGGAATGTGCTGGTGGCCAGGACGGCGCCGTCGGGGGAAACGTCGGCGCGGAACAGGTGGCCTGGGGCACCGACTCGACCGCCGGCACGGCGATGCCGCTGCGGTCGCGGGTCTCCGGACCGTGCCGCCGGACCGCCTGGTCGGGTTTTCCTGCGAACCAGGATGCCTCGGTGAGGTGTATCCGGACGCACACCGCCGAGCGGTTGGGCGCCCGCCGTGCCGGGCGGGCTGCAGCTCGTCGGGCTGCCGACCGGCACGTGCCCCAAGCCGATGATGGTGAGATTCCCCGTTGCACGGACACCTGAGGTGCCGACCGTTTCAGGGTGTTTTCAGAGCCGTTTCAGGGCCTCACGCCAGGATGGCTGACCACGAATGACCACGACCTGCCGGGGCGGGCGGTGGCACGCAGATGCCCATGCGCGGCATGGTGCGGACGCCCAGCTTGCCAGCCGTCCGTGCTTGGAGATCCGCGCGGCGCGCCCTGGCACGGGACAGGAAGGCGATCCATTTCCATGACACGCGCACGTGCCGTGCTGCTGGCAGCTGTCGCGGCGACGGCCATGACTCTCACCGCCTGCGGCGTGGGGGACGTCCTCAGGCCCGCCGCCGACCGGCAAACCCCCGAGACCAGCGCGGCCGCGGAGGAGCCAAGGCAGAGTCCCGCCGGAGAACCACGCGATGGCGACCCGGAGGCGTCCTCTGGCTCGGACGAGGCCCGGTCGGAGCCGGCAGAGCCGGGGAAGACGACAAAGGCGGGCACCCGGCTCCGGCTCGGTGAGCAGGCGATCCTGCCATATAGGAACGGGTACGTCGGGATCACCGTGACCGCCGTCGAGAAGGGCGACCGGGCCGCGTTCGAGCGGGAGTTCGGCACCCGGGCCAGGGGCATTGTGCCCTACTTCATCCGCTACACCGTTGAGAACGTGGACGGTGCGGACAAGTCGTTCATGTCGGCTCCGTACCTGCAGCCGCTCACCGCGACCGGCGGCCCCACTGGTGCCGTGCTGACCGGTGGCATAGGCGGCTGCGAGAGGAAGTCGGCCCCGGAGGGCTTCGCACGGGCTGGCGCCACCTTCGATACCTGCCGGTTGACGGGTGCCCGGTCGGGTGTGGAGATCGTGGGTGCGGAGTTCGACGACGACGCTTACCGGGACGACCCAGTGGTGTGGCGGAAGTAGCGGACCCGGTGGGTTGGGAGTTCTCGCGTCATTAGGCAAGCGCTGCTTCTAGCTCCATCGGCAGGTATCGGAAAAGGAAACGACCAGCTCTGCGGCGACCATATACGGGGATCATCGCCCAACCGCGCCCACGCCCGGCTCCGCGGCCCCGGCGAACGAGCGAACACCCAGGTGAAGAGCTGGCAGCCTCCGCAAGCGACGCTGCAGCCGCGGCAAGGCCAGCCATCCATGCAAGGGCCATCGCAGTCCTTCAAGACCACCAGGTCGCACAGGCTTGATATGGAGCACGAGTCAGGGACTGTTCGGTTAACTGACATATGACAAGTGAGGCAACGATGGGTCAAGAAGTCGACCATGGTTGTCGGGTGGGAGGGGCATTGGACACGACGGAGTTTCGGCTGCTGGGGCCTGTTGGGGTGTGGGCGCGGGACAAGCTGATCGGGCCTTCCACGGCGCAGCAGCGCTCGGTGTTGGCGATGTTGCTGCTGAACGTGGGTCGCGTGGTTTCTCTGGACCGGCTGGTGGAGGCGGTGTGGGGGCAGGAGCCGCCGGTGTCGGCGCGCAATGCCGTTCATGGGTACGTGTCGAGGCTACGGCGGGTCCTGGTCGCCGTTCCAGATACGGAACTGGCCACGTCGCCGCCGGGTTATCGCCTGGACCTTGATCCGATGCTGGTGGATCTGTATCGGTTCCGCACCCTGGTCGATCGGGCCAGGTCGAGCGCCCCGGAGGAGGCGGGCGGGCTGCTCCGGCAAGCGTTGCGCCTGTGGCATGGGCCGCCGCTGGCGAACGTGGCGGGTGAGTGGCTGCACGATGCGTTAGGCGCGGCGTTGTGGGAGGAGCGGCTGGCCGCTCTCGAGGAACGCATCGCGATCGACCTGCGATCCGGCCGTCACCGCGAGCTGCTGGCCGAGCTGCCGATGTTGCTGAGCGAGCATCCGTTGCGTGAGCGGCTGGCGTATCTGATGATGACGGCGCTGTACCAGAACGGCAGGCGAGCCGCCGCGCTGGAGGTCTTTCGAGACGCCCGGGCCAGACTGGTGGAGGAGCTGGGGATCGAGCCGGGTGCCGAGCTGCAGAACCTCCATCGGCGGATCCTCGAGGCGGACTCCGCCGCACCGTCATGGGCGTGTGGGAACCCGGAGCACGCAGGGCTGGTTCCTGCCGAATTGCCGGCCGACGTGGCGACCTTCATCGGGCGTCCGGCCGAGGTGGCGCGGCTTTCCGGCCTGCTCGGTGGCGATGGGCGGAGCAGGACGGGGATCTGCCAGATCAGCGGGATCGGTGGGATCGGTAAGTCCGCCCTGGCCATCCACGTGGCCCACTTCGTTGCTGATCGTTTCCCCGATGGCCAGCTGTATGTGAACCTGCAGGGCGCCACGCCGGAGGTCGATCCCGTCACGCCGCTGGCGGCGCTCGGCCGGTTCCTGCGCTCGCTAGGGGTGGCCGACTCGGCGGTGCCGGTGGAGGTGGAGGAGGCCGCGGGCCGCTTCCGGTCGCTGACCGGCGGGAGGAGGTTGCTCGTCGTGCTGGACAATGCCCGCGACGCGGCGCAGGTACGGCCGCTGTTGCCGGGCAGCCCTACCTGCGCGGTGCTGGTCACCAGCCGCAGGATGCTCACCTCGTTCGGAGGCGCGGTCCAGGTCCCGCTCGATGTGCTGCCCGTCTCACTGCGATACCACGAACCGTGTCGCTAGAATCACCGAGCGTGACATCCCCA
>NZ_JBFAMX010000249.1:0-14511 GCF_040659615.1 Nonomuraea sp. NPDC049784 | reverse complement strand
TGGACGACGGCGCGCAGTCCGGGTGCCCGCCGCAGCACGGAAGCGTCGATGGCCGGACAGCCCCAGCAGGTGACGAGGACCTCGGCCGAGGCCAGCTCCGGCACGTCCGCGAAGTCGCTGACGACCAGGCCGGGGACGACGTCCACCAGCCGGGTGAGCCGGTCGAGCTCGTCCGGCCCGAACAGGTCGTTCTTGAAGCGCGGCTCCATGGCGAGCAGCGCGCGGGGAAGGGTCACTTGACGGCTCCAGCGGTCATGCCCGCCCTCCAGTACCGCTGCAGCACCACGAAGGCGATGACCAGCGGCACGACCGCCACCAGCGAACCGGTGATGGCGAGCAGGTAGTCCTCCGGATGACCCTGATTCAGCGACGTGGTCTGCCAGGTGTACAGACCCAGGTTGAGCGGGTAAAGGTGTTGGTCGGTCAGCATCACGAGCGGTAGGAAGAAGCTGTTCCAGATGCCGGTGAACTGGAAGAGGAAGATGGTGACGAAGGCCGTGCGGAGCATCGGGAAGCCGACGCTGAGGAAGGTCCGCAGGTCGCCGGCGCCGTCGACGCGGGTCGCCTCGATCACCTCGCCGGGCACGTACGCGGCGCTGAACACCCGGGCGAGATAGACCCCGAAGGGGAAGACCAGGCTCGGGAGGAAGACGCCCCAGAAGGTGTTGACGATGCCGGTCTTCGACGCCAGCAGGTAGATGGGCAGGGCCATCGCGCTGGCCGGCACGAGCACCCCGAGGAGGATCAGTCCGAAGATCTTCTCCTTGAACGGGAACGAGAGCTTGTCGAAGGCGTACCCCGCCGCCACGCACAGGGTGGTGGCGATGAGGGCGCCGCCCACGGCGTAGAGGGCGGTGTTGCCGAGCCACCGCAGGTAGATGCCGTCGCCCGCGCTGAACAGGTGCGCGAGGTTGGCACCTAGGTCGAAGGTCCGTCCGAAGGAGAAGCCGCTGGTGCCGAAGAGGTCGCGCATGTTCTTCGTGGCCGCCATGAGCAGCCACAGGAGCGGCATCACCGTGTAGAGCACGGCGACGACGAGGACGCCGTTGACGGCCGTACGTGAGAGCAGGCGCGCCATCAGGCGAGGGCCGGGCTTGCTGTGCTTCCTGGAGGCGGGAACCGGCGGTGCGGGTGTCGCGGTGAGTGTCATGGCTGCACCCTCCGCGCCGAGAACCGGGTCACGATGAAGGACAGAACCCCGCCGAGCAGGGCGATCAGGATCGAGGCGGACGCGGCCAGGCCGTAGTCGTGGTTGTCGAAGGCGGCGCGCATCGCGTACATGTTCGGGCTCCAGGAGCTGCCGATCTCGGTCGACGCCCGGTAGATCACCTTCGGCTCGGTGAAGAGCTGCAGGGCGCCGATGACGGTGAAGAGCACGTTGAGCGCGATCGCCGGGCGGATGAGCGGAACCTTGATCCGCAGTGCGATCCGCAGCCCGCTCGCCCCGTCGACCGTCCCCGCCTCCAGGACGTCCCTCGGGATGGCCTGCAGGGCGGCGTAGAGGATGACCATGTTGTAGCCGATCCACTCCCAGGTGGAGATGTTGACCACCGAGAACATGGCGTGGTCGGCCGACAGGAAGCTCCACTTCACACCGGCCGACTCGAGCACGTCGATCACCGGGCTGAGCCCTGGCGTGTACAGGTACACCCAGATGATCGCGGCGATGAGTCCAGGTACGGCGTGCGGCAGGAAGAGGCCGAGCTGGAAGAAGCGCTTGGCTCGGGCCATGGCCGAGTCGAGCAGCAGGGCGAGCAGGAGCGCGCCCCCGATCATCACGGGGATGTACAGCAGGACGTAGGTCGCGATGACCACGAAACTGTCGCGGAACGCCGCGTCGCCGAGCGCCCGGGCGTAGTTGCCGAGGCCGGCGAAGAAGGTCTCGACGCCGCCGAAGCCGAGGCCGGAGCTGCGCTCGGTGAACAGGCTGAGCCACGCCGCGTACACCAGCGGCGCGACGGAGAAGGCGAGGAAGAGCAGGAGGAACGGGCCGACGAGCAGGGCGGCGGTGCGTCCCTGCCCCCGGGTCAGGCGGGTCGCCACGGCATCTCCTTCAAGGGGTCGAAGGCGGTGTCCGTCCCGCTGGACGGACACCGGTCCTGGATGGGACTACTGGGCGACGCTCAGGCCGCGGTTCTTGAAGTCGGCCACGGTGGCCTGCTGGGCGCTCGTGAGCACGTCGGCGAGCTTCACCTCGCCGCCGGCGACCTTGCCGAGCGAGTCGGAGATCGTCGTCCCCGTCACGCCGGCGCTCGGCCCCCACGTCCAGCCGGCCGGGACCGACTCGTACGCCTTGGAGACGACGGAGAAGATGTCCTGGCCACCGTAGAAGTCGGTCTTGAAGGCGCTGGTGGCCGGCAGCAGGGCCGGCGAGGCCGGGAGCATGCTGCTGGTGCCGCTGGACAGCCAGGCCTTCATGCCCTCGGGATCCGTGGTGATCCACTTGATGAACTCGAGAGCCTGCTCGGGGTGCTTGGCGCCCTTGGGGACGGTGAAGGCCGAGCCGCCGAGCATCGCGGAGGCCGGCTGGCCGTCCCAGCTCGGCACCGCCGCGACGGCCCACTTGCCCTTCTGGTCGGGAACGGTGGACTGGAGGGCGCCCGCGCACCAGTTCGCGCAGACGTAGGAGACGATCTGCCCCTTCTGCACCGCCTGGAAGAAGGCGTCGTCGCTCGTCGAGTTGTACGTGCCGACCAGCCCCTTCAGGACCAGGTCGTTCCAGTACGCGGCCATCTTCTTGGACGGCTCGTCGTCGATGGACACCTTCCACGACTGGCCCTCGGTGCCGTACCAGCGTCCGCCGGCCTGCCAGGAGAGCGCGGCCAGCACGCCGGGGTCGGCGGTCGCGAAGATCCCGCCGCGGGCCTTCGGGTCGGCCTTCTTCACGCCCTCGAGCAGCTTCGTGTAGTCGTCCCAGGTCTTCGGCAGCTCGAGCTTGTGCTTGTCGTAGAAGTCCTTGCGGTAGAAGAACACCAGCGGGGCGACGTCGCGGGGGATGCCCCAGGTCTTGCCGCCGAGGTTCACCAGTTGCTGGACCTGGGCGGGGAAGTTCTTGGCGACCACCGGGCCCGCCGTCTCGGTGAGGTCCTCCAGCTCGCCCTGGCTGACCACGTCGGGCAGCTGGTTGTACTCGACGATGGCCACGTCGGGGACGTTGCCGGCCTTCACCGAGCTGGCGAGCTTGGTGTAGTAGTCCCCGCCGCTCGGCACGTTCTCCCACTTGACCTGGAAGTCCTTATGGGTCTTGTTGAAGGCGGCGGTGACGACGTCGGAGGCCTTGACGAAGGAGCGGAACGTGATGACGTCCGCCTCCGGCTTCGCGTCGGAGGCACCCGAATCCGTGCCCCCGCAGGCGGCCAGTGCCGACAGCGAGACGACAGCGCCCGCGAGCAGGGCCGTGATCCGCAGGCATCTGGGCTTCATATGCACCGTCCAGGGAGGGGAGTGAAGATTGGTGCAATCATTTGATTTCGAATGAAGCCTGTCAATGAGTCCCAAGCCACGATCAATCACAATCGTGTTACAAGCATGAAAAACGAAAGAAAACGAAAGTACTCAGACAAGCGTCGCGCCGCACGAGGCCCGGATCCGCAGGCTCGGCCGCAGCAGCAGACCGCGCAGCGGCCTGCCCGGATCGTCCAGCCGATCGACGAGCATCCGCACGGCCGCGGCCCCCACCTCCTCCTTGGGCGGCGACACGGCGGTCAGGGGGACGTCGGCGAGGGAGGCGACCTCGTCGTCGTAGGTCACGATCGCCAGATCCTCCGGTATCGAGACCCCGCGCCCGCGGAGCTGCCTGACCAGGGAGAGGGCGTCCATGTCGTTGTGCACGAGGGCGGCGCGCACGCCCTGCTCCCCGAAGGTGTCCAGGACGTCGTCGACGTGCTCGTCCATCCCCGCCGGCGCGCCCACGGCGGCCCGGGGGAAGATGCGCACGGGCCCCTCCCGCAGGCCGAGAGAGCGCTGGGCGAGCTCGTGTCCCTCGCGGATCCACGGGGTGCTCCTGCTCTCGCAGGCGAGCAGCGCCACCCGCTCGTGCCCCAGCCGGGCGAGATGACACGTGGCCAGATAGGCGCCGTACGCGTGGTCGGTCGCCGCCTGCTCCACCGCCGGCATCGACCAGCCCGCCTTCCGCTCGACGAGCACCACGGGCACGTCGAGCTCGTTCACCCACTGCTCCGTGACGAGCGAGAGCGTGGGGTTCTCACTCGGCGTCAGCAGCAGGCCGTCCACGCCGGACGACAGCAGCTGCGCCACCTGGCGGCGGTCCTCCTTCGGATCGTAGCGGGAGACCGCGAGGCTGATCCGCACGCCGAGCTCGCGCGCCGCCGCCTGCGCACCCCTGATCACCGCCGGGAAGTAGTACGTGATCTGCGGCACGAGCATGCCGAGCACGTACGGCTCGCGCCGCTCACGCTCCCTGACCTGCTCGCCGGCGGCCGGCTCCGCACCATCCCGCGGCGGTGCGTCCGGAACCGACACGGCACCGCCGTGCACCCGGACGAGCAGCCCGCGTCCGGCCAGCTCCCGCACGTCGTGCCGGATGGTGACGGCTGAGACGCCAAGGCTGGCGGCCAGATCGGCGACCTTGACCGAGCCCTTGCGGCTCAGCTCCTGCAAGATCGCCCCGTGTCGCTCCTCGGCCAGCACGTGGGGCTCCTTCCGGCTCTGCGCGTTTTCCTGCGTCATCGTACCGCCGACGCTTGCTTTCGAAAGCGAACGATTCCGTTTCACCAGTGGGCCACCGCCCGCAGAGGAGTATCGCGTCAGGACGGCACGCCGTCACCTGCCCCTGGGCGGGGCCACGGAGGCGCGTTGGATGAGCTGGGAGCGGAGGGTGTGCATGGCACGGGCCGGCATGGGCGAGTGACGTTCAGGCGGAGGTCCAGTCGAGCAGCCGGTCCAGCGGCCAGGTGTTGACGACGCGCTCCGCCTCGATGCCGCATCTCGCCGCGCGCTCACAGCCGTACCGCTGCCAGTCGAGCTGCCCGGGCGCGTGGGCGTCGGAGTCGATCGCGAACACGCACCCCATCTCGTACGCCAGCCGCATCAGCCGCTTGGGCGGATCGAGCCGGTCGGGCCGGGAGTTGACCTCCACCGCCACCCCGAAGCGGCGGCAGGCCTCGAAGACCAGCTCGGCGTCGAATGACGACTCCGGGCGGCGCTCGCCGCGCTTGCCGCCGGCCTGCACCACCCGCCCCGTGCAGTGGCCGAGCACGTCCACCAGGGGGTTGGCGATGGCGGTGACCATCCGGCGGGTCATGTCGTCGCCGTCCATGCGGAGCTTGGAGTGGACGCTGGCCACCACCACGTCCAGTCGCTCCAGCAGCTCGTCCGACTGGTCGAGCGAGCCGTCCAGGTTGATGTCCACCTCGATGCCGGTCAGGATCCGGAACGGCGCCAGCCGCTTGTTCAGCTCGGCCACCACGTCGAGCTGACGCTCCAGTCGCTCGGCCGACAGGCCCTTGGCCACGGTCAGCCGCGGCGAATGGTCGGTGAGCGCAAGATACTCGTGGCCGAGCCCCCGGGCCGCCTCGGCCATCTCCTCGATCGGCGAGCCGCCGTCCGACCAGTCCGAATGGCTGTGCAGATCGCCCTTCAGAGCGGCACGCAGCGCCGCGGTCTCCTCGTCGAGCTGCACACCCTCGGTCGCCCGCATCCGCCGCAAATAGGTCGGAACCTGCCCGTCGAGGCTTTCGTTGACCACAAGGGCGGTGACCTTGCCGATGCCGGGAAGGTCACCGAGTCCGCCGGTGCGGGACAGCCGCACGAGCTCCTCCCTGGGCAGGTCGGCGACGACCTGGGCGGCGCGACGGAAGGCACGCACGCGATACGTGGGCTCGCCGGCGCGCTCCAGCAGGAAGGCGATCTCGCGCAGAGCCTCAACCGGTTCCATGGACCGAACATACCCGGGGCGCGACAACAGGATTGAACGGGCACGAGAGCCACCGATAGGCTGATCGGCCCATGAAAGCAGGAGCTTGATGGCACATCCGCCGCAAACCCACCCGACGCCTCCGCCTCCCGCGCGCAAGGCGTCGAAGGCCATCCCGCTGACCATTCTCGGGGTACTGTCCGTCATGCTGGTCGGCTACTGCGCCGCCGTGCAGGATGACGACGACGTCACCGCCGACTGCGTCATGCAGTTGCAGGACGGCACGTACGAGGTCGTGGACGACGACTACTGCGACGATGACGGCAATGGCTCGTACCACTACTACGGCGGGTCGCGCGGAGCCTACCTGTGGTACTACGGGGGCACCCGGGTCGGTAACAAGGTGCGCGGCGGCACCACGTACCGGCCCACCGACGTGAACATCAATTCCCGCAACGGGAAAGCGATCCAGCGGGGCGGCTTCGGCAGCCACTGGGGCGGCGGGAGCTGACGGGTGCGGCGCGAGCATGGCACTCCCAGGGACGGCTGGGAGAAGACGATCGAGAGCCAGGGCCTGGCCTACCACCGGGTCGCGCACCCGTCGGGGCTGACCCGGCCCTACTGGGACGAGTCGGTTCACTACGTGTTCTCGATGGACGAGGTCGAGGAGCTGGAGGAGCAGGTCGAGGAGCTCCACGACATGTGCCTGCGCGCCGTCGAGCACGTGGTCTCGACGAGGCGCTTCGCCGACTTCGTCCTTCCCGAGTGGGCATGGGAGGAGGTCGCGCGCTCGTGGGAGCGCCGTGACCCTCACGTGTACGCCCGCTTCGACCTGCGCTACGACGGCACGGGCCCGGCCAAGCTGCTGGAGTACAACGCCGACACGCCGACCTCACTCGTGGAGTCGTCGGTCGTGCAGTGGTTCTGGCTACAGGACGTCCATCCGGGCGCCGACCAGTGGAACTCCATGCACGAGCGGCTCATCGAGCGCTGGCGCGAGCTGCGACTGCCGCCCGGGCCCACTCACTTCGCGTTCACGAACATGGACGAGACCGGCGAAGAGGCCATGACCGTGGCCTACCTGCAGGAGACCGCCGAGCAGGCGGGCCTGCACACCATCGCCGTCGCCATGGAGGACATCGGCTGGGACTCGCTCAACCGCCGCTTCGTGGACGTCGAGGAACGCGCGATCCGCTCGGCGTTCAAGCTCTACCCGTGGGAGTGGATGCTGGCCGACGACTTCGGGCGGCAGGCCGTACGTCACTCCACCTGGATCGAGCCGCTGTGGAAGACGCTGCTGTCCAACAAGGCGCTGCTGGCCGTCCTGTGGGAGCTCAACCCCGGGCACCCCAACCTGCTGCCCGCCTACCTCGACGGGCCGCGCGACCTGACCTCCTACATCGCCAAGCCGCTGCTGGGCAGGGAGGGCGCCTCAATGCGCATCGTCACCCCCGAGGTCACGGAGGAGACGCCGGGCGTCTACGGCCAGGAGGGCTACGTCTTCCAGGGCTTCGAGGCGCTGCCCGAGTTCGAGGGGCAGCGGCCGGTGCTCGGTGCCTGGGTGGTCGCCGACGAGCCCGCCGGGCTGGGGATCAGGGAGACGACCGGCCTGATCACCGACGACACCTCCTCGTTCGTCCCTCACCTCATCGCCTGAATCCCCCAACGCATCCCTGATAGGAATCAACGTGACTCTTCTCGAGACCCTCGCCCGTGGCGCCGGCGCCATCGCCGCCTACGCCGCCGTCGGCGTGATCCTGATGATCGTCGGCTTCTACGTGATCGACTGGGCCACCCCAGGCAAGCTGAGCGAGGTCATCCGCACCCAGCGCAACCCGAACGCCACCCTGCTCACCACCTCCGCCCTGGCCGCGGTCGGCCTGATCGTGGCCGCCTCCATCTGGTCCTCCGGCGGCCGGCTCGCCGAGGGGCTGGCGGGCACGGCGGTGTTCGGCCTGGTCGGCATCGTGGTGCAGACCGTGGCGATGCTGGTGTTCGACCGGATCGTCGGCATCTCCGTACGCGACCTGGTGAGGGAGCAGGAACTGCAGCCGGGCGCGCGCCTGCTCGCCGTCACGCACCTGGCGATCGGCCTCATCACCGCGGTCGCGGTCATCTAGCCGGTCGCGGCGGAGCGGCCGTCGCGGTCATCCGGGCGGAGCTGGCACTCTAGGAGACGTGACAGACCGGACCCGGGAGGACACCACGCGCAGGCTCGAGCGGGCGATGGGCTCGCTCGGCACGGCCGCGATGGCTCGCATGGACGAGCAGCTGCCGTGGTTCCGCGCGCTCCGCGCGGAGGACCGGTCGTGGGTGGGGCTCGTGGCGCAGGCCGGCATCGCCGCGTTCGTCGAGTGGTTCTCGACCGCCGGCGAGGATCGCCCCACCCCCAGCATCGAGTTCTTCGGCACGGCCCCGCGCGAGCTCAAGCGCTCCATCTCGCTCCAGCAGACCGTCGACATCGTCAGGGTCGTGGTCGAGGTGGTCGAGGCTCAGGCCCACGAACTGGCCGCACCCGGCGGCGAGGACCAGCTCCAGCAGGCCATGCTCCGCTACACCCGCGACGTCGCCTTCGCCGCCGCCCATGTCTACGCCCGCGAGGCCGAGGCCAGGGGCGCATGGGACGCCAGGCTCGAGGCCCTGATCGTGGACGCCCTCGTACGCGGCGAGGTCGACGACGGCCTGCACTCCTGGGCGGCCGCGCTGGGCTGGACCTCCTCCCCCGTGGTCGTCATCGCCGGCCAGGCCCCCGACGACGATCCCCGCGCGGTCATCGACGGCCTCCGGGAGAAAGGCCGCCGCATCGGCATGGACCTGCTGGCCGGCGTGCAGGCCGACCGGCTGATCGTGATCGTGGGCGGCGCGGAGAGCGTCAACGACGCGGCCAAGCAGGTCGTGCACCGCTTCGGGATGGGCCCCATCGTCATCGGCCCCGAGGTCCCCGACCTGCACGCCGCGGCGAGGTCCGCCAGGGCGGCGCTGGCCGGGCTCAAGGCGTCGTCCGGCTGGCCCGACGCGCCCAGGCCGGTGCACGCGGAAGACCTGCTGGCCGAGCGGGCGCTCGACGGTGACGACGACGCCAGGCAGCAGCTCATCGAGAACGTCTACCTCCCGCTCGCCGGGACGCCGCTGCTCGACACGCTGGCCACGTACCTGGAGCAGGGCACCTCGCTGGAGGCGACGGCGCGGCTGCTGTTCGTCCACCCCAACACCGTCCGCTACCGCCTGAAGAAAATCACGGAGCTGACCGGGTACCAGCCCACCGAGGGCAGGTCCGCCTTCACCCTCCAGGTCGGCCTGATTCTCGGGCGGTTGTCGGAGAGCGCTGTTACATGGCGCGCCCTAACGTAATGATGGCGAAACCCCCACTGTAGGCTTCCTACAAAACCCCCCGGACGAAGTTCGTGCGGATCATTATCCGCGTGTCGGAGTTCTACAGGGCAAGGTGGGGTTTGTGCTTGTACTCGTCGCTCCGGGCCAAGGTGCCCAAACGCCAGGCTTCCTGTCCCCCTGGCTCGAGCTGCCCGGTGTGGCCGACAGAATCGGCGCCTGGTCGGAGGTCGTCGGGCTCGATCTGATCGCCTACGGCACGACCGCCGACGCTGACGAGATCCGCGACACCGCGGTCGCGCAGCCGCTGCTCGTCGCCGCCGCGCTGGCCTCGGCCGAGGCACTCGGCGCGACCCCGGACGTGCTCGCCGGCCACAGTGTGGGCGAGTTCGCCGCCGCCGCGCTGGCCGGGGTGCTCACCCACGAACAGGCGCTCACGCTGGTCCGTGAGCGCGCAAAGGCCATGGCCAAGGCCGCCGCGATCACCGAGACCGGCATGACCGCCGTGCTCGGCGGCGCCGAGGAAGATGTCCTGGCCGCCATCGAGAAGCACGACCTGACCCCCGCCAACATCAACGGCGCCGGCCAGATCGTGGCGGGCGGCACGCTGGAGCAGCTGGCCGCGCTCAAGGACGACCCGCCGGCCCGCGCCCGCCTCATCGCGCTGAAGGTGGCCGGCGCGTTCCACACCCGCCACATGGCCCCGGCCGTGGAGAGCCTGCGCGAGGCCGCCGCGAACGTGGCCCCCGCGGACCCGGGCATCACGCTGCTGTCCAACTCGGACGGGCAGGCGGTCGCCGGCGGCGCCGAGTTCGTGGAGCGGCTGGTCAAGCAGATCAGCAGCCCCGTCAGATGGGACGCCTGCATGCAGACCATGGCCGCGCTCGGCGTCACGAAGATGATCGAGCTGCTGCCCGGCGGCACACTCACCGGCCTGGCCAGGCGCGGCCTGCCCGGCGTGCAGACCGTGGCGCTGAAGACCCCCGACGACCTCGAAGCGGCCAGGGAGCTGATCAAGTGAAGATCCCCGACATCGCCCCTGGTGGCAGGATTCTGGCCTTGGGCCACTACCAGCCGGCACAGGTCGTCACCAATGACGACCTCGCCAAGACCATGGACACCAACGACGAGTGGATCCAGTCCCGGGTCGGCATCAAGGAGCGCAGGGTCGCACCCCATGGCGAGTCCGTCGAGGACATGGCCACCATCGCCGGCGGCAAGGCGCTGGCCGCGAGCGGCCTGTCGCCGGAGGACGTCGACCTGGTCATCGTCGCCACCTGCACGCTCGAGACCCAGATCCCCAACGCCTCCGCCGTCGTGGCACACCGTCTCGGCATCCAGGCGCCCGGCGCTTTCGACGTGAACGCCGCCTGCGCCGGGTTCTGCTACGCGCTCGGCACCGCGAGCGCCGCCGTGCGGGCCGGCTCGGCCAGGCACGTGCTGGTCATCGGCGCGGAGAAGCTGTCGCAGTGGGTCGACTGGACCGACAGGTCGACCGCCGTGATCTTCGCCGACGGCGCGGGCGCCGCGGTGGTGGGCCCGTCCGAGATTCCGGGCATCGGCCCCGTGGTGTGGGGCAGCGCCGGCGACAAGTCCGACGCGATCCACATCAAGGACCGCGGTGACTTCCTCCACCAGGAGGGCCAGACTGTCTTCCGCTGGGCCACCACCACGCTCCACCCGGTGGCGCTCGAAGCCTGCAACCGGGCGGGCGTGGACCCCTCGGAGCTGGCCGCGTTCGTGCCCCACCAGGCCAACCTGCGCATCATCGAGGCCATCGCCCGCAAGCTGGGCGCCGACAAGGCCGTGATCGCCCGCGACATCGTGAACGCGGGCAACACCTCGGCCGCCTCGATCCCGCTGGCGCTCTCGCGCATGCTCGAGCGCGGCGAGGTCCGCTCCGGCGGTCTCGCGCTGATGCTCGGCTTCGGCGCGGGGCTGACCTACGCGGGGCAAGTGATCGAGATCCCTTAGCCTCCCCCACCCATCAAGAGCTTGTACGGCGCAGCCGTACAGAATCCAGAAACCAAAGGAGAAATATCGACATGGCTGCCACCGAGCAGGAGATCCTCGAAGGCCTCGGCAAGATCATCAATGAGATCACCGGCATCCCGGCCTCCGACGTGACCCCCGAGAAGAGCTTCGTGGACGACCTCGACATCGACTCCCTGTCCATGGTCGAGATCGCCGTGGCCGCCCAGGACGAGTTCGGCGTCGAGATTCCCGACGACCAGCTCAAGAACCTGAAGACGGTCAAGGACGTCCTCAACTTCATCCAGGGCTGACGGATCCGACACCCCTTCGATTCTGACTAGCAAGGAGCGCGAAACGTGAGTGCGAACCGGGTACGTGTCGTCGTCACCGGCCTTGGCGCGACGACGCCCGTCGGTGGAGACGTCACCTCGACCTGGACGGCGCTCCTCGCCGGTCAGTCGGGTGTCGAGACCCTCACCACGGACTGGATCGACTCCGTCCCCGTGAAGTTCGCGGGGACGGCGGCGGTCGATCCCACCGAGGTGCTGCCCCGGCCCGAGTCCCGCCGCCTTGACCGCAGCGAGCAGTTCGCGCTGGTCGCCGCCAGGGAGGCCTGGCAGGACGCCGGCGCCCCCGAGGTGGCTCCCGAGCGGCTCGGCGTCGTGGTCTCCAGCGGCATCGGGGGCATCAGCACCACGCTGAGCGCGTACGACACCTGGCGCGAGCGCGGCTGGAACCGGCTTTCGCCGTTCACGGTGCCGATGCTCATGCCCAACGGCCCCGCCGCCTGGATCGGCCTCGACCTGGGTGCCCAGGCCGGCGTGCACGCCACCGTGTCGGCGTGCGCGTCAGGAGCCGAGGCCATCGGCCACGCGATGGACATGATCAGGGTCGGCCGCGCCGACGTCGTGGTCGCCGGCGGCACCGAGGCCGCCATTCACGGGCTCAACATGGCCGCCTTCGCCGCCGCGCGGGCCATGTCCACCCGCAACGACGACCCGCAGGGCGCGTCCCGGCCGTGGGACCGCGACCGCGACGGGTTCGTGCTCGGAGAGGGCGCCGGCATCGTGGTGCTGGAGTCCGAGGAGCACGCCAAGGCGCGCGGCGCCCGGATCTACGCCTACTGCGCCGGCGTCGGCTACTCCGCCGACGCCCACCACATCACCCAGCCCGAGCCCGAGGGCCGCGGCATCATCATGGCGATGACGCAGGCCCTGACCGACGCCGGCATCACCGGCCTCGACGTCAAGCACGTCAACGCGCACGCCACCTCGACCCCCGCGGGAGACGTCGGCGAGGTGCAGGCGGTGGCCAAGGCCATCGGCACCCACCCGCTGGTGACCTCGACCAAGTCCATGACCGGTCACCTGCTCGGCGGGGCCGGGGGCATCGAGTCGGTCTTCACGATCAAGGCGCTGCAGGATCGGATCGTTCCCGCCACCATCAACCTCGACAACCTCGACGACGGCATCGAAGTGGACCTCGTCCACGGTGCGAACCGCACGCTGCCTGGAGGCGACATCGCCGCGGTCAACAACTCGTTCGGATTCGGCGGCCACAACGTGACCGTCGTGTTTAAGGGGGCTTAATATGACCGTGCTTGACAGCCGGGTGGCGGAAGACGGCAACGATCAGGAGCCTCCCGATCCCCGCGATCCAGTCGTCCGTCTGACCGCGCTGCTCGACGAGGGCTCGCTGCGGCTGATCACTCCCCAGGACAAGAGCGGCATGCTGGCCGCCATGGGCCGCGTCGAGGGTGTTCCCGTCGTCGCCTTCTGCAGTGACGCCCGCTTCCAGGGCGGCGCGATGGGCGCCGAGGGGTGCGAGCACATCGTGCACGCCTATGACGTGGCCGTCCGTGAACGGGTGCCGATCATCGGGATCTGGCACTGCGGCGGTGCGCGACTCGCCGATGGCGTCGAGTCGCTGCACGCCGTCGGCACGGTCTTCGCCGCCATGACCAAGGCGTCCGGCGTGGTGCCGCAGATCTCCGTGGTCGTCGGCCCGGCCGCCGGCGGCGCCGCCTACGGCCCCGCGCTGACCGACCTCGTCATCCTGGCCGACTCCGGGCGCATCTTCGTCACCGGCCCCGACGTGGTCCGCAGCGTCACCGGCGAGAGCGTCGACGCCGCCGCCCTGGGCGGGCCCGAGCCGCACAGCAAGCGCAGCGGCGTCGTGCACGTCGTCACCAAGACCGAGACCGACGCGTACGTCAAGGCGCGCCAGCTCGCCACGCTCCTCGGCCACCAGGGCCGGGTGCGCACGGGAGAAATCGAGGAAGTTGACTTCTCCACGCTGCTGCCCGACTCGCCGAGGCGCGCATACGACGTCAAGCCGCTGGTCAACGACCTGCTCGACGAGCCTGGCATCGAGCTGCACCCCAAGTGGGCGCCGAACATCGTCACGTCGCTCGGCCGCCTCGGTGGCCGGACGGTCGGTGTGATCGCCAACAACCCGATGCGGCTCGGCGGCTGCCTCGACGCCACGTCCGCCGAGAAAGCCGCTCGCTTCGTTCGTATGTGTGACGCGTTCGGGGTGCCGTTGGTTGTCCTCGTGGACGTGCCCGGTTACCTGCCCGGGGTCGGGCAGGAGCACGACGGGGTGGTGCGGCGGGGTGCCAAGCTGCTGCACGCCTTCGCCGAGGCCTCGGTGCCGCGGGTCACGCTGTACACCCGGAAGGCGTACGGCGGGGCCTACATCGCGATGAACTCCCGCGCGCTCGGGGCGACCAAGGTGTTCGCCTGGCCGACCACCGAGGTGGCGGTCATGGGAGCGGTGGCGGCCGTACGCATCCTCAAGCGGCGCGAGCTCGCCGCCGCGCCGGAGGAGGAGCGGGCCGAGCTGGAGCAGCGGCTGGCCGCCGAGCACGAGAAGCTGGCCGGAGGCCTCGACCGGGCTCAGGATCTCGGGGTCATCGACGAGGTGATCAAGCCCGAGGAGACGCGCGGCGCCATCGCCAAGCTCCTCGCCCAGGCCACACCCGCCCGCGGCGCCCACGGCAACATCCCGCTGTAACCCTTTCCTGGCCATACCAAAGGACCTCGCCGACATCGGCGAGGTCCTTTTGGCGTGTCCTCGGCACCGCGAAGCACCTCCTACCAGCCTCATACCCGCACCGACGTCGGCGAGGGGGCGTTGGGGCGGTGCACGCCGCGGGCGGGGCCCGTACCGACGTCTCAAGAGGCCCCGCACCACCGGCGTCGGTGCGGGGCCTCTGCGGCTGGTGGAAACCCGTGGCGGGGGTCAGACGGCGGCGTGGAGCCAGCGGACCGGGGCGCCGTCGCCCGCGTACCGGAACGGCTCCAGCTCCTCGTCCCAGGGCCGCCCGAGCA
>NZ_JBFAMX010000248.1:0-14544 GCF_040659615.1 Nonomuraea sp. NPDC049784 | reverse complement strand
GGCTGGCGACGCCGAGGAACGTGGCGCCGAAGAGAGTCGCCGAGATCAGGGCGGGCACGATCCCACCGGCCAGCACCGGCAGCGCGATACCGATGGCCTGCACGACGAGCGCGGCGACGAGCAGTGTCGGCCGGGACCACGTACGGCTCAGCCAGGCCCACAGAGCTGATGACGGCAGCGCGGCGAGCCCGGCGAGGACCCAGGCGCCGCTGCCGGCCCAGCCGGGCGCGGTCTGGTCGATCGCGGCGACCAGGAACGTGCCGGCGATGATGTAACCGGTCCCTTCGAGGGTGTAACTGACCAGCAGCACGCCGAACCACCGCAGCCCGAGCGCGCCGCGACGCAAGGAAGGGGCCGGTGACGTCTGCGCCGGTGCCGGCCCGCCGTGCAGTCTCCAGGCCAGGACCGTGAACACGGCGGTCAGTGCGCCCGCGATCCACCAGGCCTGCTGCCAGGTGCCGATGTTACGCAGGATCAGCACAAAGACTCCTGACAGCGCGATCCCGCCGCCGATGCCGCCGAAGGCCCACCCGGTGAGGTGGAGCGCGTGGCCGCGCAGCCCGGTGAGCATGGCGTCCGCGGCGATGACGAAGATCAGCGCGCTCACGATCCCGGCGATCAGCCGGAGCAGCAACCAGAGAGTGCCGAGGTGCGTGGCCGGCATCAGGACCAGCGTGACGATCAGGATCACCAGCGACGGGCGCAGCGCCCGCCAGGAGGCGAAGACCCCAGGGGCGAAGATCGCGGCCACCGCGCCGAGGAGGTATCCGATGTAGTTCGCGGTGGCCAGTTCGGCGCCCAGTTGCGGGGACAACCCGGCCTGCGCGTGCATCAGGGGCAGGATCGGGGTGTAGGCGAAGCGGCCGACGCCCATGCCCGCGGCGAGCGCCGCCGCCCCCTGCCCGACGACCCGCCAGGGCCGAGTCCCCTCGCTGCCACCCGTGGCGCGCTCTGCTGCGGAGGTCAACATGCGCCTTTCTTCTTGAGCGGGGTCAGTGACCGGCGCTCTGGCCGCCGTCGACGTGCAGGATCTCGCCCGTGACGAACGTGGCCGTCTCGAGGTAGACGATCGCGTCGACGATGTCGTGGACCTCACCCATCCGGCCGACGGGGTGCAGGCCGGCGAGGAACTCGTGGGTCTCTGCCGGGTGCATCGGGGTGCGGATGACACCGGGTGAGACCGCGTTGACCCGGATGCCTCGGGAGGCGTACTCGATGGCCAGCGATTTGGTGACCGCGTTGAGGCCGCCCTTGGTCAGCGCTGCCAGCGCGGACGGCACGCTGCTGTCGGCATACTCGGCCAAGGTGGTCGTGATGTTGACCACATGTCCGCTGCCCTGGGCGAGCATCACGTCGAGGGCCCGCTGGGAGGTCTCGAAGAACCCCCGCAGGTTGACCCCCGTCACCAGTTCGTAGTCCTCGTCGGTGTACTCGGTGAACGGCTTGGACACGAACACGCCGGCGTTGTTGATCAATGTGTCGACGCGGCCGAACGCGTCGAGCGCCTCCCCGACGACGCTCGCACCGACGCTCGAGGCGGCGATGTCGCCTGCGACGGTCCGCACCATGGGGTCATCAGAGGGTCCGATCGATCGAGAGGTCGCGACAACCGCGTAGCCGAGCTTGCGGTACGCGGTCACCAGCGCCGCGCCGATGCCCTGGGACGCGCCGGTGATCACGGCGACTTTGGGTGTGGTCATGGGTTTCTCTCTGCGGCTGCTCCGACCTGGTCTGCCTACGGCTGCGGGCGAGGGCGGCTCCCAGGTCCCTTACCCCGAAATAGTGCGTCCACCAGCGGCAATCCCGCCACGACCGGCTTGCTCCCTGCTGGTAGGCACAACCTCCTACCGCACTACGATGGGCGGATGGAGCTACGCCAGCTGCGCTATTTCGTCGCAGTGGCCGAGGAGCTGAACTTCGGCCGGGCAGCGGCCCGGCTGCACATCGCCGGCCCGTCGCTCTCCCAGCAGATCAAGGCGCTGGAGCGGGACCTGGGCGTACGCCTGTTCGACCGGGACCGCCGCTCGGTCACGCTGACCGCCTCCGGTCAGGCGCTGCTGGCCCCGGCCCGGACGCTGCTCGACCAGGCCGACGAGCTGCGTCGTTCCGCGGCCGGCATGGCCGCGAGCGAACCGGTCCGGCTCGGCTACGTCAACTGGCGGCCGTCCGACCTGGCCGCCCGCGTGTCCGGGGTCGCGCAACTGCACATCGACGCGTGGGTCATGCCGTCTCACACCCAGGCCGCCCGGGTTGCCGACGGCAGCATCGACCTGGCCATCTGCTGGGTGCAGACCGGCGACCTGGCCGCCCACGACCTCCAGGCCAACCTGATCGGCGCGGATCGGCTCTATGCGATCTCCACCGGCGCCGACGCGTCCGCGGTCCAGGCCAGGGACACGTTGGTGCTGCTGGACGCCGACACCGCCACCTGGGACTCCTGGAACCGCTATGCCGAGCAGTTCGCCCGCGGTACCGGTGCCCGCACCGTGCACATCGCCGACGGCGGCGTCACCGGTCCGGCCTTCTTCGACCACGTACGCCGGCTCCGCCGCCCCGTCATCAACTGCCCGAAGGGCCAGACCACCCCGGTCCCGCCCGACCTCCTCAAGCGCCCGGTCGTCGACCCGGCACCGTACTGGACCTGGGCCCTTGTCTCCCGGCGCGGCGAGACCCGCAAGGCCGTACAGTCCACCATCGAGGCGCTGACCCGAGACGTCGGCACGCTCGGCCTGAACGCCGACACGGCCTGGCTGCCGGCCGGCGACCCGTTCCGCGTCACCGGCCCGGCCGGCCCTGATCGCTGACGACGTCACAGTGTCACGCCGCTGAGGTGGCCCGATAGGAAATGTCGGGAGTTTCGCCTGGTGCTCGTCAGCCGTTGGTCCGCAGGGCGTCGGTCTGGGACAGACGGGAGGCTCGCAGCGCCGGGTAGAGCCCGGCCACCGCGCCGGCGACGACGGCGACGCCGAAGCCGCCGCCGAGCGCCAGGGGCGGAATCGCCAGTCCCCAGCCCTGGCCGTACGCCATGGCGGCGGTGACGCCCGCGCCGATCACGATCCCGGCGAGCCCAGAGCGGGATCAGCCGGGGTCCGCCGTTGTATGAGTACAGTTGTTGCGCTACTGTCGTAGCACAACAGCTGTTAACTCATGGAGAGCTCCCGCATGGAAACCACGCTCGACAAGCTCGAAGCCAACAAGCAGACCGTCCTGGCCTTCTACGAAGCCGGCCTGAACGGGAAGGACTTCGACGCCGCGTCAAAGCTCATCGGCCCGCGCTACGTGCAGCACAACCCCCAGATCGCCGACGGCATCGAAGGCTTCAAAGGGTTCGTGGAGTACCTGAGCGAGACGTTTCCGAACCTGCACGCGAAGATCCACAAGATCTTCGCCGAGGGTGACTACGTCGTCGCGCACGTACACGGAGTGCGGGTGCCCGGACAGCGCGGCACGGCCATCGTCGACATCTTCAAGCTCGAGGACGGCAAGATCGTCGAGCACTGGGACGTCATGCAGCCCATCCCGGAAGACGCCCTCAACGAGAACGGCATGTTCTAACCCGATCCCACATCAATTCCCAAAGGCATGACATGACCACATCAGTCGGGTCCCATCGGCTCCCTTCCGACTCCGTCATCCCCGATCCCCGGCGCTGGTGGGCGCTGTCCGCCGTCGCTACCGCCCAGCTGTTGATCGGCCTCGACGGGACGATCATGAACATCGCGCTGCCCTCCGTGCAGAAATCGCTGGACATGTCGGATCCCGCCCGCCAATGGGTGATCACGATCTTCGCTCTGGGTACGGCGGCCTGCTACTCCTGGCCGACCGGCTGGCCCGGACCCGCCGGCCCGATGAGCTGCCCGGCGCTATGACAAGGACACAAGGCATGAGAAGTTCGTTCACCAAGGACAACGTGGCCCTGCTGCTGGTCGATCACCAGACCGCCGTCATAGATCGGCTGGTCAAGGTGCCTCCGCCGGAGGCCGTCAAGGCCAACGCGGTGGCACTGGCGCGTGCCGCACGGCGGTTCGGCGTACCGATCGTGCTCAGTTGCAGCGCCGAACAGCACAACGGCATGCTGATCCCCGAGCTGGAGGAGGCGGCTCCCGACGACTACCGGGAGCGGATCGAGCGGCAGACCACAGTCGACGCCTTCGATGATCCACGGGTCTCCGCGGCGGTCCGGGCCACTGGCCGCACCCATCTGGTGGTGGCCGGAGTCGGCTCCGAGGTCTGCGGGTTCAACACCGCGCTCGGCGCCCGGCGGGAAGGGTACGACGTGCAGTTCGCCGTCGACGCCTGCGGCACGCTGACCGAGTTCTACCACGACATCGTGCTGCGTCGCCTGGAGAGCGAGGGCGTCAGGCTCGCCACCACGCCGATGATCCTCTCCGGGCTGGTCACCAGTTTCGGCGGGGCCGATGGTCTGGAGATCGTGCGGATCCTCGCCGAGGCGGGCAGAACGGGACGCTGAGCCGCTGACCCGGCTGCCGCCGCACGACTCACGGCACGTCCGGCGCCCTGCCAGGATGGTGGAAGCTTTCGATATGAACACTTCCACCGACGACTGCTCACCAGGACGGGCAGGCTACCGGCGATCGGCCGGGTCGCCGCGCGGCGAGGCCAGGCGCCGGGACCTGCTCGATCGTGTCACCGACGACCTCGCAGTCAACGGGCTTGTGGACTTCTCGCTCCGGCGGGCCGCGCGGGCGGCCGGCACCACGCACAAGGTGCTGCTCTACCACTTCGAAGGAGTCGACGATCTGCTCAAGCAGGCCGTACTCAAGCTGCGCGACAGGCGTACCGTCAACGCGATGGCCGCCGCCACCGCAGGACCTGCCGGCCGGACACTGGCCGATCGCGTACGCGCCATGTGGCCCATGCTCAGCGGGGACGATCCAGGCCTGCGACTGCTCGACCAGGCCATCGGCCTGGCGATGTACGACTCCGGCCGCTATGGCTGGCTCGGCCGGGAGGCGTCGAAGCTCTATCTGCCCTCGTTGGTGTCGCTCTGCCCGGCGGACTGGTCCGACCAGCGCAAGTTCGAGGTCGCCGAGATGGTCCTCGGGGTGCTCCGGGGTTTCCTCGTGGAGTGGCGGACCAGCAGGGATGCCGCGGGAATCGCCGCGGGATTCGAGGCCCTGATCCGTGCGCTGGAGCGAGAAGAGGCCGCCGGCGAGTAGCGCGCATGGACAACTTGTGAACCGGGTGGTTCACTTCATCTATGACATCAACACACTCGGAGGTCGGCGTGTGGGAGTCCGTGGAGCGCGAGCAGGTTCGCTTCGTCAGCGGCGACACCGAATGCGCCGCCTGGCACTATCCGGGAACCAACGGCGCCTGTGTGATCATGGCTGGCGGCTTCGCGGTGACCAAGGAGCCGGCCACCGACCTGTTCGCCAAGCGCTTTCACGATGCCGGTTTCAGCGTTCTGGCCTTTGACTATCGCGGCGTCGGGAAGAGCGGTGGACAACCGCGCCTGGTCCTCCCGGTCAAGAACCAGCTGGCCGACTGGGAGGCCGCGATCGCGTTCGCCGCGACCCTGCCTGGCGTCGACCCCGCCAGGCTCGGGCTCTGGGCTTTCTCGCTGTCCGGCGGTCACGTCATCCGCGTCGCGGCGCGCAACCCGCAGCTCGCGGCGGTGATCGCCCAGACACCGAATGTCGGTGGCCCGGCCGCCATGCGCAGCACGGCGGCCCACCAGAAGCCGCTCGCGATGCTGCGCTTCACCGGCAGGGGCATCGCCGACGCCATCGGCTCCCTCGTCGGCCGCCGGCCCCTGCTGGTGCCGCTCGCCGACAAGCCGGGCACTGTCGCGATGCTCGCCACGCCGGACGCCCTGGACGGCCCACGCGCGCTCGATCCCGACAACAAGCACTCGAACTGGCAGCAGGAGGTCGCGGCCCGCTCCGCGCTCCGCCTCGTGTTCTACCAGCCCGGCCGCGACACGTCCCGCGTACGGAGCCCGCTGCTCGTCCTCACCTGCGATCAGGATCAGACCGCTCCCCCCGGACCCGCGATCCACGCGGCGCGGCGAGCGCCCCGCGCGGAGCTGGTCAGCCTGCCCGGCCGGCACTACGCACCGTTCACGGAGATGCACGAGCGGGCCGTCGATGTCCAGCTGTCCTTCCTACGCCGGCACCTGCTTGATCACGCGCGAGCGGAATCAAGCAATGCCGCCGCGGATTCCGCGTGACACTGAGACGACCGAGCGTGAAAGAGATCGAACTGTCCGGCGGGACGATCGCGTACGAGGACACCGGCGACGGGCCCGTGCTCGTGCTGTTGCACGGGCTGATGATGGACGCCTCGCTGTGGGACGAGCCGATCGCCGATCTGTCCCTCGATCATCGATGCGTCGCACCGACGCTACCGCTCGGGGCGCACCGTCACGCGATGCGCCCCGACGCCGACCTGTCACTCCCCGGGATAGCCCGGCTTGTCGCGGAGTTTCTTGACCGCCTCGATCTCCGCGACGTCACCCTCGTGGGCAACGACACCGGCGGCGCGCTCGTCCAGCTGCTCATGGCGGACGGCAACGCACGGGTGGGACGGGTCGTGCTGGTCTCCTGCGACGCGTTCGACAACTTCCCACCAGGACTGACGGGCAAGACGCTCGTGCTCACCGGCAAGCTGCCGCCCTGGATGTTCGGGCTGTTCATGCGGCAAATGCGGCTGCGGGTGCTCCGGCGGCTCCCGATCACGTTCGGGTGGCTGACCAAGCGAGGAGACGCCGCCACCGCCCGATGGACGAAGCCGGTCATGCGGCAGCCTGAGATCCGCCGCGACGCCGTACGAATACTGCGAGCGGCAGCGGCGGACACCAGCCTCCTGCTCGCCGCGGCCGAACGCTTACCGGTCTTCGACGACCCCGCTCTCGTGGTCTGGGCGAGCGAAGACCGCGTGATGCCACCCGAGCACGGCCGGCGCCTCGCCGGGCTACTCCCGCAAGGACGGCTGGTCGAGGTGGAGGACAGCTACACGCTCATCCCCCTGGACCAGCCGTCGAGGCTCGCCCGGATCATCCGGGAGTTCACTCATGCAATGCCAGTATGACCACCACCGCACTCATCGTCGGCGGCCTGCAGGCGGGCATCGTGGACGCCTACCCCTTCGCCGCCGCCGCCGTGCGGAGCAGAGGTTCGGCGGCAGTGCGCAGTTCGTCGCTGAACGGCGCCGGCCGCAACGTGGCCGGGTCCAGGTTGACGTTGACGCGGTAGCCCTCGGCGTGCACCACCGCGTGATCGGCCGACAGCACGCGGAAGCCGTACACGCCGCTGGTGCGGCCCATGCGCTCCATCCAGAAGTGCACCAACGGCTCGCCCGCCCCGGCGATGGGTGCGTGGTAGGTCACCTTGAACTCGCGTACGGCCAGGAACACATCCTTGAACGCCGACCGGACCGGATCGGGCGACCAGCCGAGGCGCTGCCAGTACGCGCTGATCGCCCGCTCGACCAGCAAGGCGTACCGGGAGTTGTGCAGCAGGCCCATGGCGTCGAGGTCGTCGAAATGCACCTGGACCGACTCGTAGACACCGTCTTCAGTCATGATCAATTCTCCGGGAGAAGCGCTGGGTCGGGGCAGAGTGCGCGCAGGCGTTGCAGGACGGCGCGGCGGGCGTGGACGAGGGAGGCCGGCCCGTCGTGCAGGCGGGAGTGGATGATGACCATCTCGCCGAGCGCGTCGATCTCGTACGCGAGCTGGGCCGGGTCCACGCTCTCGACCAGTTCGCCCAGTGCCACGGCCTGCTCCACCTGCCGCCGGATGAACTCCTGCCACTCCCCCATGGCACGCGCGACGCGGTCGCGCACAGCCCCGGGACGGTCGTCGAACT
The DNA here is from genome assembly GCF_040659615.1 of Nonomuraea sp. NPDC049784. Lineage (NCBI taxonomy): Bacteria > Bacillati > Actinomycetota > Actinomycetes > Streptosporangiales > Streptosporangiaceae > Nonomuraea > Nonomuraea sp. NPDC049784. Next base: position 6,712 of record NZ_JBFAMX010000248.1, on the reverse strand, counting down.
CGGCCTGCACGGTGAAGAAGAAGCACCCGCCGGGCAGCACGCCGTCGGCGTAGAACCTCAGCCGCGCTTCGTGCAGCGCGAAGAGCCGCCGCACCCCCGCGGGGGCCTGCAGGGCGGGTGCCACCACCTGCTCGGCCCACTGGCGGGCGGCCCATTCCACAGCGTCGAGCTGCAGTTGCTCCTTGTCGCGCCAGTGGGCGAAGAAGCCGGACTTGCTGGTGCCGGTCGCTGTCGCCAGCCGTCCCAGGGAGAGCCCGTCCAGCCCTTCGACGGAAGCCAGGCCCACCGCCTGCTCCAGGATCGCCTCGCGGCTGCGCAATCCGCGCAGCCGCCGGCCGTCGTGTGTCATGGCCGCTAAACTATATTAACGACCGATCGTTTGTATATATGCACCCACTAGTTCCTGTCAGGCGGTCGGGTCGTCCCCGATGACCAACGTTTCGGGTGAAGGCTCGTCCTCGCCCCGGGCCTGACCGTGTTCGCCGAGGACCGGGGCGCGGCCGGGCCAACTTCGCGCGGGCGATCCACCACTGCGACAACCTGGTCTCGCTGCATCGTCGGCCACAAAACCAGCAGTCGCCCGCCGGGACACATGCATCGGCAACGCGCCGAGGACGCCGGTATGAGGAACTCTCCCTCAACCGGTCGATCGTGGTGATGGCGGTGGCCGCCTGGCAGGCCGTGCTTCAGGACCTGGTGCGCGCATGCGTCCCCGGCCGCCAGAGCCGGCGCTAACCGGCAGGCCGAAAGCCAAGAACATGCGGCAGTGAACTGGACCTTGAGTCTTCAGCCGCCTGCCCGACCCCGAAGCTGGAACCGGCCACGACGCGAGCTGAAGTTCGCGGGTGTTCCCTCACCCGGCAGGGCGTACGCCTGGCCATCGCCGAGGAGTTCACCGCCTGCATCCGCGGCCAGGCCGCACGCAAGCCCGGCAGCCTGGCCGCTGGCTTCGTGAAGGCCGGCATCGCCGGGCGCCTGGCCGCCAAACCGCTGGGCTGATCACGACAGGAGGTCGCGCCAGCGCTCGGCCGACTCCAGCGTGTCCAGGCTGATCCGCTCCAGGAACGCCCCGCCCCGGGCCAGCCGGCGTCCCACGGGCGTGTCGAGCCCGAGCGTCTCCGCCGCCGTCTTCGCGACCTCCGCCGCCTCGAGCGTCTGCCGCGAGCTGGTCACCATCGAGTGGTACCAGGCGTCGTCGTCGACCACGTAGATGTCGCGACGCCGCTGCGGATCGCGCTCGCGCCTGATCAGCCCCTGCTGGATCAGGTAGCCCACGGCCATGGAGACCGAGGCCGGGCTGACCTTCAGCCTGCGCGTCAGCTCGGCCGCGGTGAGCCTGCCGTCCTCGCTCATCCACAGGCCGATGAGTACGCGCGCCATCATCCTCGGCAGCCCCATCCCGACCGCCATCTCGACGGCCCCGTCTTCCATCTCGCACGCCTTGCCGTCCGGCGGTCCGGCCGCGGGCGGGCGAGCCGGCGTGCCGCGCCGCGCGCGCCGCTCCGTCGCCCGGTGCGCCTGCTCGGGCCGGTAGCCGCCGGGGCCGCCGTTGCGGCCGATCTCCCGGCTGATCGTCGAGGTCGGCCGGTCGAGCCGCCTGGCGATCTCGGCATAGGAGAGCCCTGCGGCGAGGCCGGCGGCGATGCGCTGACGGTCCCGCTGGGTCAACCTTCCTTCTGGCATGACGCCATTATTGCGTTCGCTGTCATCCAATGCAACGAAGCATTGCATTTAGGCCCAGCATCATTGCATCAAAATTCCAGCTTCTACCTGCTTAGATACATACCGATTGATTGACAACAATTCTGAACGCAACGTAGCGTTCAAGCCATGTCGAACACGTACTATCGCGACGAACCGGTTGCCCCGTCCTTCGACCGCGCACCCGCCTGCCCCTTCGATCCCGCGCCCGAGGTCACCGCCCTGCGCGCCGAGCAACCGATCGCCCGCCTGGCCGCGCCCGAGGGCGCCCCCGGCGTCTGGCTGGTCACCGGCTACGAGCTGGTCCGCCAGATCCTCGCCGACCCGCGCTTCAGCTCCCGCTACGAAACCCAGTACCACCCATTGGTGGGCGGGCACCTGCCGCCCGCCCCCGTCGGCGACCTGACCGGCATGGACGCGCCCCAGCACACCCGCTTCCGCAAGATGCTGGCGGGCAAGTTCACCGTCCGCAGGATGAACCTGCTCACCGAGCGGGTCACCGAGATCACCCGTGAGCGGCTCGACGCGATGGAGCGGCAGGGGCCGCCCGCCGACCTCGTCGAGGTCTTCGCCCAGCCCGTCCCCGCCCTGATGATCTGCGAGCTGCTCGGCGTGCCGTACGAGAACCGCGACCAGTTCCAGGCCCAAACGCGGACCGTCTCGGACGCCGGGGACCCCGAGGCGCAGTACGCCGCCTTCATCGAGCTCGGCAAGTACCTGCAGGACCTCGCGCTCGCGAAGCGTGCCAAGCCGACTGACGACCTGCTCAGCGACCTGGCCACGGGCAGCGACCTGACCGACGAGGAGCTCGGCGGAGTGGCCGCATTCCTGCTCGGCGCCGGCCTCGACACCACCGCCAACATGCTCGCGCTCGGCACCTTCGCCCTGCTGCGCAACCCGGCCCAGCTCGCCGCCCTGCGCAACGACCCCGGCCTGGCCGACAGCGCCGCGGAGGAGCTGCTGCGCTACCTGTCCATCGCCGCCACCGGCATGCGCGGCGTGCTGGAGGACGTCGAGCTCGGCTGCAGGCAGCTCAAGGCCGGCGACACGGTCATCATCGCGCTCAACGCCGCCAACAGGGACCCGGCCAAGTTCTCCGACCCCGAAATGCTCGACCTGCGCCGCTCGGCCGCCGGGCACCTCGCCTTCGGCCACGGCATCCACCAGTGCCTCGGCCAGCAGCTCGCCCGCGTCGAGATGCGCGTCGCCTTCCCCGCGCTGCTCACCCGATTCCCGACGCTGCGGCTCGCCATACCGGCCGAAGAGGTGCCGCTGCGCACCGACCCCTCGCAGATCTACGGCGTGCGCAGCCTGCCCGTCACCTGGGACCGAGGGTGAGCGCGATGCGGACCTTCGAGACCCCCGGCCCGATCCACGCCGTCCCCGCCATCTCGGTGACGGGACTGCGCAAGTCATACGGCGCCCACCGCGTCTTGGACGGCATCGACCTCACCATCCCGCAGGGCACGATCTTCTCCCTGCTCGGCCCCAACGGCGCGGGCAAGACCACCACGGTGCAGATCCTGTCCACCCTGATCAAGGCCGACGCCGGCGAGATCTGGGTGGCCGGGCACGACCTGGCCAGAGCACCCGGCAAAGTGCGCGCCGCGATCGGCGTCACCGGCCAGTTCTCCGCCGTCGACAGCTTCCTCACCGGCGAGGAGAACCTGCGGCTCATGGCCGACCTGCTCCACCTCGGCCGGTCCAGGGGCCGCGAGCGCGCCCGCGAACTGCTGGAGCGCTTCGACCTCACCGACGCCGCGCGCAAGCCGGCGGTCACCTACTCGGGCGGCATGCGCCGCCGGCTCGACCTCGCCATGACCATGGTCGGCACGCCCAAGCTCATCTTCCTCGACGAACCGACCACCGGCCTGGACCCGCGCAGCCGCCGCACCATGTGGCAGATTGTCAGGGACCTCGTCCAGCAGGACGGCGTGACCATCTTCCTGACCACGCAGTACCTGGAGGAAGCCGACGAACTCGCCGACCGTATCGCCCTGCTCAGCCAGGGCGAGCTGGTGGCCCAGGGCACCCCGGAGGAGCTCAAGCGAATGGTCCCCGGCGGCCACATCGTCGTGCGCTTCGCCGACCCCGACGGCTACCGCAGGGCGGCCCCGCACGTCGGCGCCACCTCCCGCAACGACGTGGCGCTCACCGTCCAGATCCCTGACTCCGGCGGTGTCAAGACGCTGAAGAAGCTCCTGGAGTGGCTGGACACCCAGGCCATCGACGTCGCCGAGCTGTCGGTGCACACCCCCGACCTGGACGACGTCTTCCTCACCCTGACCAAGGAGCCCTCCCGATGAGAGCGATCACCGACTCGGCGACGATGCTGCGCCGCCAGGTCAAACACATCTGGCGTTACCCGTCGCTGATCCTCACGTTCTCCGGTGTCCCGGTGGTGTTCCTGCTGCTGTTCGTCTACGTCTTCGGCGGCACCATGGGCGCGGGCATCGGCGGCGACCGCGCCGCCTACGTCGGCTACCTCATCCCCGGTATCATGATCACGACGATCGCCGGCGCCGCGCAGGGGAGCGCGATCTCGGTGGCCATCGACATGACCGAGGGCATCATCGCCAGGTTCAAGACCATGGCCATCGCCCGCGTCTCGGTGCTCACCGGGCACGTACTCGGGGCGATGGTGCAGACGTTCATCGCGATCGCAGTGGTGACCCTGGTGGCCTTGCTGATCGGCTTCCGCCCGTCCGCCTCGGCGCTGGACTGGCTCGGCGTGGTCGGCGTGCTGGCCATGTTCACCTTCGCCATCACCTGGCTGTCGGTCGCGCTCGCCATGGTTTCCAAGAACGTGGCCACGGCCAGCAACCTGCCGATGCCGCTGATGGTGCTGCCGTTCCTCGGCAGCGGCTTCGTCCCGACCGAGTCGATGCCGACCGGATTGCGCTGGTTCGCCGAGCACCAGCCGTTCACCCCCGTCATCGAGTCCCTGCGCGCGCTGCTGGCCGACCGCCCGGCCGGCTCCAGCTTCGTGGAGGCGGCCGTCTGGAGCGCGGTCATCGCCCTGGCCGGATACCTGTGGGCACGCAGGCTCTACAACCGATGAGATTGCAGAGGCCGATCGGTAGAACATCCGCTCATGCCGCCGAGCGGGCGTCGTTCCCTACCGGGGGAGGACATCCGACTCTGCCGATGTGCGCGCACGTCCGTAGGCCGCCAGATGCCCCAACGGTTTGCCGAAGTGGTTGTTACATACCACGCTGCAGTCTGTTCCGATGCATCACGACGGGCTCGGAATGCCGACTCTCCGTCAGGACGGATTTGTGGCCGGCCGATGAGTTTGGGATGCTGCGCCGGTCTGTCTACCGACACCACCCGAACTCGAAGGGATCATCGCGATGGCAAAGGTCATCTCTACGCTGTTCATCTCGGCCGACGGTGTGGCCGAGATCGATCCCGATTGGCACTTCCCGTACTTCGACGAGAACATGGGCCGCGCCGTCGGCGAGGACTATGACACCGCTGACGTGCTGCTGATCGGTCGCGAGACCTACGACAGCTTCGCCGGAGCGTGGCCCGACCGCGAGGCGGCGGGTGGGGACGACGCACCGTTCGCCAAGCAACTGGGGGACGTGCGCAAGGTGGTCGTCTCGCGCCAGCCGCTGGAGTTCTCCTGGCGCAACTCCGAGCTGATCAAGGGCGACCTCCTCGATGCCGTCACCACGCTCAAGGCCGATGCCGGCATCAGAGGCATTCTGATCCCCGGTTCGATCTCCGTGGTGCAGCAACTGCTCGCCGCGGGGCTGGTCGACGAGTTGCGCCTGCTGGTGCATCCGGTGGCGGCGCGTAAGGGCCGCAGGCTGTTCGACGACGGCGCCGCGCCGTACCACCTGAGGATGACGGCGACAGAGGCGTTTCCGACGGGCGTGATCCGCGTGATCTACTCGCCGACCGAGGCACCCACCAAGGTCGGCTAGGACGAGGTCAAGGACCAGGTGCCCGGCGGGAAATAGCCGCCTTCTCGGGGAGGATCGCCGCAACGGCGCCACATCCGTCGGTCGGCGATGTGATCGTCCGATACAGCCACACCTGGGCGCGATCTGCGGACAAGCACCTCACGTCCCGGCAGCGTAGTGTTCACCTACCGGCGACTGCGGGATCCGAGGCTGTTCCCGTCGCCCTCTCTTCAGCCCGGTAGCGGAAAGAAGTCACTGAGCGCGTCCCGAATGCTTTCCCCCAGATCTGTGTGAGCGTCGCCGCCTTCCAAAGATGCGACGATAAGCTTTCTGATCAGCAGGGCGTCCGCGTCAGCCATCGCTCAGGGGCCACTCTGACGGGCGAAACGCGGGTCGGAGGGATCGGCGGCGTCGCGGCGAGAGATTTCTCCGGGGCCGTGTCGATCTGCGGGCCACTCGTTCGACGTGAGGGTGCGAGGGCCGAGAGGCGGCCCCGCCGGACGAGGAGAATGTGTTGCCGAAGTACATGCTGATCATGCGGGGCACCGACGAGTCGAACGCGGCCATGATGGCCAACATCGACGAGATGATGGCCACGACCCGCCAGTTCATCGAGGAGATGGTCAAGGCCGGCGTCTACGTCGCGGCCGAAGGGCTGGACGATCCGGGCCAGGGCGTCGTGGTCGACTTCAGCGGCGAGGCCCCGGTGGTCACGGACGGGCCGTACGGGGAGACCAAGGAACTGTTCGGGGGCTTCTTCCTGCTCGATGTCGCCTCGAAACAGGAGGCGGTCGAGTGGGCCAAGCGGGTCCCGGCGGCCCCCGGGTCCAAGATCGAGGTCCGGCGGGTGCCCGGGAGCGACGAGGTCCCGCAGGTCGGCGAGTGATCGTCAAGGACTGGGCCGGGCCCGAGAGCAACGGCCAGATCTGATGGGTACGGCCGATGTCGAGGCCGTCTGGCGGATCGAGTCGGCGCGGATCGTCGCCGCGCTGACCCGGTTCACCGGCGATTTCGGGCTGGCCGAGGACGCGGCCCAGGAGGCGGTGGCCGAGGCGCTGGTGTCGTGGCCGCTCGCCTCTCCGGCGAATCCGGCCGGCTGG
>NZ_JBFAMX010000247.1:0-14578 GCF_040659615.1 Nonomuraea sp. NPDC049784 | reverse complement strand
GCTGCGCAAGCTGGCCCGCCATGGGGCCATTGCCCAGGCCCGCTCGATGGAGCTGGTGGCACGCAGGATCCGTGCCGCGCTCGGCCGCCTCGCCCGCGCCGGCGACCCCGTGCTCGCGCAGCACCTCGCCCGCCACCCGGACACGGACGTGCTCTGCGCGCTCGTACTGGCGATCACCTCCTGGCCGGACGATGCGCCGCCGACGGCGCCGGTGACCGCGCCCGGCGAGATCACCGTGCCCGGCTTCCCGCGCTCGGATCTGCAGGACCCCGGCGGGCCATGGCAGCGCGCGATGCCCGGGGCCGCGGAGCTGGGCGCCGACCTCGAGGCGTTCTGGGAGCGGGTGGCCGCGGAGGGGCTCCGGGCCCCGGCCGCCTGGCTCGGCAACGGCGGCTGGCCCGCGCTGTGGCAGGGCGCACATCGCCCGCACCGATCGCCCTGAAAGGCTGCCGTACACCGTCCGCGCTGAGCGCCATAAGCTGATCACATGGACATCGCCTCGGCGGGCAAGCTCTGGGACGCCGCCCCCGGCTGGCTCAACACCGCCTCCTACGGCCTGCCCCCTCGCCACGCCTTCGAAGAGCTCCAGGCCGTCCTGACCGACTGGCGGCACGGCAGCAGCGACTGGAAACCGTGGGACGCCTCCGTGGGCCGTTCCCGCGAAGCCTTCGCCCGCCTCATCGGCGCCCCGGCCGGCGATGTCAGCGTCAGCTCCACCGTCTCCCAGATCATGTCCACCGTGGCCACGGCGCTCCCGCCGGGCGCACGCGTCGTGGTGCCGGAGATCGAGTTCACCAGCAACCTGTTCCCGTGGGCGGTGGCCGCCGAGGTCGAGACCGTCCCCGCCGACAGGCTGGCCGACGCGATCGACGGCTCCACCGCCGCGGTCGCCTTCAGCCTCGTCCAGTCCGCCACCGGCTACGTCGCGCCGCTCCAGGACATCATCGAGGCCGCCCGTGCCCATGACGCGCTCGTCATCGCCGACGGCTCTCAGGCCTCCGGCTGGCTGCCCGTCGGCGTCGAGGGCATCGACGCGCTGGCCTGCGCCGCGTACAAGTGGCTCATGGCGCCACGCGGGGCCGCGTTCGGCTATCTGTCGCCCGGCCTGCGCGAGCGCATGCGCCCGCTGGCCGCCAACTGGTACGGCGGCGCCGACGAGGGCGGCTCCTACTACGGCCCGCCGCTGCGGCTGGCGCCGGACGCGCGGGCGTTCGACCTGTCGCCGGCCTGGTTCTCCTACGTCGGCGCCGCCCCGGCCATCGAGCTGCTCAACAAGCTCGGCATCGAGCGGATCCGCGACCACAATGTCGCCCTCGCCAACCGGTTCAGGACCGGGCTCGGCCTGGAGCCGTCCGGCACCGCCATCGTCTCCGTGGACGCCCCGGGCGAGCGGCTGGCGGCGGCCGGGATCCGCGCGGCCGTCCGCGCGGGAAAGGTGCGCGCCAGTTTCCACGTCTACAACACCGCCGACGATGTCGACCGCGCACTGGACGCCCTGACCTGACTCCGGGGGCTTGCGGGTGTTAGAGGCGGGGGCTTTAATACCGCGCGGCGCGGGGCAAGCCGCCCCTGCCGCCGACGAGGAGAGTCCCGTGACCGTTCCCGCAGCTCCAGCCCTCACCACGGAAATCCTCCTTTTCGGCATTTCCGTGTTAGCGCTAACCCTCGGCCGGAGCCCGCGATGAAACTTTCTTTTTTCGGGGCCTCGGGAAAGCGCTTACCGCGAAGGGAGTCAGAAACGTGCGTTTACGACTGGCCGGCATGGTGGCGGTCCTCGCCCTGGCGATCGGCGGCGTCCCCGCCCAGGCCGCACCGCCCACGAAGCAGATGGAGGACCTTGACCGCGGTCTGATCAGCGTCCGGTCGGGATCGGGCAACCTCGTGTCCTGGCGGCTGCTCGGGACGGACCCCGACGGTGTGGCCTTCAACGTGTACCGGGGCTCCACCAGGGTCGCCTCGAACCTCACCAGTTCCACCAACTACGTCGACAACGGCGCGGCCGCCGACGCCTCGTACACGGTCAGGGCGGTGGTCGGCGGGGCCGAGCAGACCGCCTCGCCCGCCTCGCTCCGCTTCACCGGCGGCTCCTACCTCGACGTGCCGATCCAGCCGCCGTCCGGAGGCACCACGCCGGAAGGCGTCGCCTACACCTACAGCGCCAACGATGCCAGCGTCGGCGACGTGGACGGCGACGGCCGGTACGAGATCGTGCTCAAGTGGGACCCGTCCAACTCCAAGGACAACTCCCAGTCCGGCTACACCGGCAACGTGTACGTGGACGCGTACCGGCTGGACGGCACCCGCCTGTGGCGCATCGACCTGGGCCGCAACATCCGCGCGGGCGCCCACTACACCCAGTTCCAGGTCTACGACTACGACGGCGACGGCCGGGCCGAGGTCGCGATGAAGACCGCCGACGGCACCAGGGACGGCCAGGGCACGGTCATCGGCAGCGCGTCGGCCGACTACCGCAACTCCAGCGGGTACGTCCTGTCCGGCCCCGAGTACCTGACCATGTTCAACGGCCAGACCGGCGCCGCGATGTCCACGGTCAACTACGACCCGCCCCGCGGCACCGTCTCGTCCTGGGGTGACTCGTACGGCAACCGGGTGGACCGGTTCCTGGCCGGGACGGCGTACCTGGACGGGGAGCGTCCATCGCTGATCATGGCGCGCGGCTACTACACCCGCTCCGTGATCGCCGCCTGGGACTTCCGCAACGGCACGCTCACCAAGCGCTGGACGTTCGACAGCAACTCGGCCGGCTCGCAGTGGACCGGCCAGGGCAGCCACAGCCTGTCGGTCGGCGACATCGACCAGGACGGCAGGGACGAGATCGTGTACGGCGCCATGGCCGTCAACGACAACGGCACCGGCATGTGGACCACGGGCACCGGCCACGGCGACGCCCAGCACCTGGGCGACTTCGATCCGGCCAGGCCGGGCCTGGAGTACTTCAAGTTGAGCGAGTCGGGCTCGCAGCCCTCCTCGCTCTACATCGACCCGCACAACGGCCAGATCCTCTGGTCCACCCCGGCCAACGGCGACAACGGCCGCGGCGTGGCCGGCGACATCTCGACGGTCAGGATCGCCAGTGAGTTCTGGTCCGCCGCCGACACCAACCTGCGCAGCGTCACCGGCAACAACGCCGGCCGCGAACCGTCCTCGGTCAACTTCCTGATCTGGTGGGACGCCGACCCGCTCAGGGAGTTGCTCGACCAGACGCGGATCGACAAGTACGGCACCAGCTCCGACACCCGCCTGCTGACCGCCTCGGGCGTGCACTCCAACAACGGCACCAAGGCCACCCCGTCGCTGTCGGCGGACCTGTTCGGCGACTGGCGCGAGGAGGTCATCTGGCCCACGAGCGACAACCGGGCCCTGCGGATCTACGCCACGACCACGCCGACCGACCGGCGCATCTACACCCTGATGCACGACCCGCTCTACCGGGTGTCCGTCGCCTGGCAGAACACGGCCTACAACCAGCCACCGCACACCAGCTTCTTCATCGGTGACGGCATGCCCACGCCACCCAGGCCGAACATCTACGTGAGGTGATCTCGGCCGCCACTGATTGATCTCTTGGGCCGTCTGCAGGCCGTCAGCCGCGGAGGCGGGCCGTCGGAGCGCGCGACCGCCTTCGGGCTCTCGCCCTCGGCCAAGAGCACGCTCTCGACGGTGGCCCCGCGGTTCTCCTTGCGGGGCCACCTCAGCGCGTCGGAAAGCGCGTCGCCGTTGGCGTGCCCGGGCATGGTGAAGAACAGGCGTGCGGTGCCGTCCGGGAACCGCCACGGCAGCGTCACAAGTCGTAAAGACGCTTGGCCTGCATCTGAGTAGGGGGTACTCACGACAGTCCGCGAGCTGTAGCCGAATCTGAAGGGGCCTCAGCTTCGGACCGGAAGGAACAGCCATGGCAGAGAAGTTGTACGCATCCTGGGCGTCGGGATACACGGCATTCCCCGAGACCGCCAATCTGCGAACGCTCCGCCAGGGTTTCGGGGTGACCTTCACGATCCCGGCCGGCCGGGCCGAATGGATCCACCTGCCGATCCCCACGCCGGTCATCATGGAGAACGACCGCGCCACCCTTGACAAGGTGCTGGTCCTGTTCCACGCACGTCAGAACAGCGAGATCATAGAGGTGCACGTCTTCGACGGACCCCGCCGTATCTCCAGGTTCTCGGAAATGCGTCTTTCAGGCGATCACTCGCAAGGAGTCGATGCCAGGAACGTCTTCTCCGTCCGCCAGGCCGACATCGCATTCGGGATCGGCGTCACGTTGCGCGTCAACAACATTTCGGCCTCCAGCGACAGCGAGTTCTTCATCAGCAGCTTCGGCGGAGACTTCTTCCACAACGTTTGAACCCCCGCGCGCGACACCGCCGAGTGGGGCGTCGTGCTCGGCTCTGACCCGCTTGGTGAAGAACTGAGCCCACCGCGGGGGGCGGGCGCAGGTGCACGGCGGAGGGGACGGAGCGACGTGACGGGCTCGCCACATCGCCGCTATGAGATCGCCACATTGGCTGTATGGTCCTGTCAAAACGATAGTTAAGGTGATCATCCTCGCTCTAAGATCACTTCCATGCTGATTCGCCGGACATTACGGATGATCACTGTCCTCACCGCGACCTGCACCGTCGCGCTCACCGGAGCGATCGCGGGCGGTGTGGGGACAGCGCAGGCCGACCAGGCTCAGGCGTCGTCCCAGAAGCAGTTGCTGTTCTACAACCACGCTTACAGCGTCGTCGACCGGGAGACGGCCGACACCATCGAGAACTCCGCCTACCTGCGGGAGTTCGCCAACTTCGAGGTCCGCACCACGACCGGTGGCGGACTGACCTGGAAGGGCCGCTACCTCAAGGGCCGCGAGACCTACATCGAGCTGTTCGGCGAGGGCGACCTGCCCGGCCAGGACGCCCTCTACGGCTCCGCCGGGCTGGGCGTGTCGACAGAGCGCGCCGGTGACCTGGGCAAGGTGACCACGCAGCTGGCCGCCCTGGGCATCAGCGACCCGGCCGAGTACCGCCAGACGCGGGACTTCGGCGACGGCGTCCCGATCCCGTGGTTCGACACGATCCGCACCACCGCCGCCCAGTACGAGGCCTTCGACCCGTGGGCGATGGAGTACTTCCCGGAGTACTTCGCCGACCCGCGCAGCCAGACCGAGCCGGCGAGCTACACCGGGGACGTCAGCCGCGAGCGCTATCTGCCCGACGCCTACGCCGACCATCTGATGCGTGACATCACGTACATCCGCATCGGCGTCACCGCGCGCGACCTCGCCAACACGGTCCCGCTGCTCAAGGCGGGCGGATTCGACGTCGCGACCACCGGCGGCGGCGTCATCGCGATGGGCGGCGGCACCACCATCCAGCTCGACTCCGTTGCGCGTGAGCAGGCGGGCCTGAAGCAGGTCAGCATGTCGCTCAACCGCTCCGTGGCGACTCAGCACGAGGAGCGGATCGGACGTTCGACCCTTACCGTTGGCCCGGGTGCCCGCGCCGACTGGACCTTCGACGCCCCGCAGTAAAGCCCCATAGCACCTCCTCCACGCGCCCGGCCGGCGACGACGTCGATCGTCGCCGGCCGGGCGTCGTTCGGGGTCTTCTCCGTCGCCTTGGGCACGGCTACGGCACACGCGAGACAGATGCGGTCTGGGAGGCGATAGCGCTGCACACCTCGCCCGGCATCGCCGAGCGTCGAGGAGCGCTGACCTACCTCACCCGCAGCGGTGTGGGCGCCGGTTGATGGCATCGGCGTCATCGTCGGTGAGCTGGTAGTGGACGATGCGGCTGATGGAGGGCACTTGGTACTAGGCCGGGGTCACAACCTGGATCAGGTTCCCGCAGGTGTCGTCGAAGACCGCCATGGTCACCGCCCCTGCCGCCATCGGCTCCTGCGTGAACGTCACCCCCAGCCCGCGCAGCCGCTCGTACTCCGCCTGCACGTCCGCGACCTGGAACGAGGCGGCCGGAATGCCGTCGGCGACCAGCGCCTTCTTGTACGGCTTGACCGCGGGGTGCCCGTCCGGCTCCAGCAGCAACTCCGTGCCCTCGGGGTCCTCCGGTGAGACGACCGTCAGCCACCGGGGGCCGCCCAGCGGGATGTCGTGCTTCTTGGTGAAGCCGAGCACCTCGGTGTAGAAGTCGAGGGCCTTCTGCTGGTCGTCCACGAACACACTGGTGACGTAGATCTTCACGGTTCCTGTCCTTTCCTGGTCACCGGCCACCGCTCGAAGATGGCGGCCAGCGGAGTGGTGTCGAGGTAATGGAACTTGTACCGCCCCTGCTTGCGCGTCGTGATCAGCCCGGCCTCCTCCAGCACCGCCAGATGCTGGGATACGGCCTGCCGGGTCAGGCTCAGCTGATGTCGACTCGTCAGGCGGACACAGATCTCGAACAAGGTCTGGCCGTCGCGCTCGGTCAGCTCGTCGAGAATGGTCCGCCGGGTGGGGTCGGCGAGTGCCTTGAAGACATCGCCCATACGGCGATGATAGGCAAGCCGCCACTTGCCTGTCAAAGTGTGACCGCCGGGCCCGCCAGGACGTCGGCGAGCACCCATCTGGAGGCCGACGAGGCTCACGGCTCAGCCTCGGGCGCGTTCATGCCCGTCCGGCGGGGAACAGGTCCAGTCATGGAGGTGCTGAGTAGCCGGGTGCTGCTGCGTCCGAAGGATCTCGCGCGCAGCCTCCGCTTCTACGGCGAGACGCTCGGCCTGGCCGTCTATCGGGAGTTCGGCCCCGTTGATCAGCCCGGTGTGGTCTTCTTCCTGGGTCAGGGGTTCCTGGAGCTCTCGGGACACTCCGACGATGAGGCCGGCCCGGGGCTGTCACTCTGGCTGCAGGTACGCGATGTGGCGCGGGAGGAGAAACTGCTCCGGGAGGCGGGGGTTACGGTGGTACGCGAGGCGCGCATGGAGCCGTGGGGCCTCATCGAGCTGTGGATCGAGGATCCCGACGGGCATCGGATCGTCCTGGTGCAGGTCCCGTCCGGCCACCCGCTGCGCCGTGATCCACGCTGACAAGCCGCAGGTCTGTAGTGATCACCTGAGAATCCCCCTCGCGGGGGAGCACTTTCACTCCTGGGGAGGAGATCGCGGCAGGGCGCCGGAAATTAGCGTGGCCGGCTATGAGATCACGTGTACGACCGGCGCTGGTGGTCGCGGGCTCGGCGGGAGCGGCCGTGCTCATGCTGGTGGCGCCGGGAAACCTGGTGATGCGGCTGGCGTTCGGCAAGCTCGACGACCCCGCGCTCGCCTGGCAGCTCCTGCTCGCCGCACTGGGGCTGCTCCTCGCCCTCGCCACCGTCCGCTACGGCGCGCGCACCGCCGCACGCCCGCCCGAGCGGCGGGCCGACGGGACTGTGCGGCCCGCGCGCTGGGCCGGGGTGGTGACCTGGGTGGCGGCAGGCGTGCCGGTGCTGGGCTTCTCGGTTCCGCACCTGCTGTGGGGGCTGGGCGTGCCGTTCGGTGTGGCGCCGGACTCCGTTCCCGGACTGGCGGCGCTGCGCGGCTCTGCGGTGTTCTGGGGGCTGCTCGTCGCCGGGCCGCTGGCCGGGGCCTGCCTGACGCTGGGGCTGATCAGCCGGTGGGGGCAGGTCGTGCCGGGGTGGGTGCCGCTGGCGGGCGGCCGGCGGGTGCCGCCCGGCCTCGCCGTGGTTCCGGCGGTGACGGTCGGCCTGCTGGTCGGCCAGTACGGCGCGATGATGACGAAATGCCTGGCCTTCGGCATCACCCGCACATGCGCGCCGGGTGGCGGCACCCAGGTGCTCGACGGCAGCTGGGGGTTCTCGGGGACCTATCCGGTCTTCCTGCTCTGGGGAGTGGCGCTGCTCGGCGCCGCCGCCGGCTACCTGCACACCTCGCGTCGGGGAGAGCCGGTCTGACCATTCCGGCGGGGTTTGCCCTCTTATGGCGCTGAATCTCCTTTTGGCTGGTGAAGGGAGGGAATTGAAGACAGGGGGCCTCTCCCAGGGGGGCGGTGACGGAGATGGGTTTGTGGCATGGGTATTCCATCAGGTCCCGTTTGACGTTGGCGGCCACCGCCACCATGGCGGTGGTGTGCGTCGTCGGCGTCGTGATGGCTCTGGCAGGACTGCGACACCAGATGGCGGACTATCGGCGGGACACTCTGATCGCCGAGGCGGTGCGCGTCAGCGACAACGTCCGGCTGAACGGCGCCCCGCACATCCTGTCCGGCGGGGTGAGCGAGGCCGCCCAGTTGTTCGACGCGAAAGGAAAACTGATCGCGTCCAGCCCGAACCTGAAAGGCACGGCCAGGCCCCTGCTGGCGGACTCCGCCGCGAACTCGGCGAATTACGCGTCCCAGGAGCGGTGTGACCTGCCCGCCTTCCGGGGCCGGTGCATGATCGTGCTGAGGTTCCCCATCCCCCTCGACGAGGGCACCTGGATGCTGTACGCGGCCACCCCGGCCCCTGCCTGGTACAGCCACCCGGCGCAGCTGACGGCGCTCGTCGGCGGCGCGCTCCTGCTCGTGGCGATGACCGCGATCGGCACCTATCTCATCGTGAGCAGGACGCTCGCCCCCGTGGCGGCGATCAGCCACCAGCTCGCCAAGATCACCAAGAGCGATCTGACCCACCGGGTGCCGATGCCCAAGTACGACGACGAACTGCACGAACTCGCGCAGGTCACGAACCGCATGCTGGACCGGGCGCAGGCGGCGGTCGAGCAGCAGCTCAGATTCGCCTCCGACGCCTCCCACGATCTCCGCAGCCCGCTCACCGCGATGCGCGCGCAACTGGAGCAGGCGATGATGTACCCCAAGGAGACCGACTGGCCCAAGACGGCCGACATGCTGCTCGGCAGCGTCGAACGCCAGCAGGACCTGGTCGCCGATCTGCTGCAGATGTCCCGGCTGGACGCCGGCCGCGGCGCCCCCCACGACGTCGTCAATCTGAGCGATCTCGTGCAGGACGAACTCGACCGGCGGCCTCGCGGCGTCGATGTGGTCCGCCGCCTCACCCCCGGCGTCATCGTCAAGGGAGAGCACATCGGCCTGGCCCGGCTCCTGACCAACCTGCTCGACAACGCCGAACGTCACGCCTGCTCCGCCGTCACCGTCACCGTCGGCCGCGAGCCCGGCACGGCCGTCCTGGAGGTGGCCGACGACGGGGAGGGCATCCCCGCTCACCTACGGGAAACGGTCTTCCAGCGGTTCGTCCGCCTGAATGCCTCGCGCGTCAAAGACCCCGGCGGCACCGGCCTCGGCCTGCCGATCGCCCGCCAGATCGCCCAGGCCCACGGCGGCTCCCTCACCATCGAGGACAGCCCGCGAGGCGCACGTTTCGTCCTGCGCCTGCCCCTTGGCGAGGCGGAGGCCCCCCGGTGAGAAGCAGCGGATGCGGGGTAGTCGCAGGGAGGTACGGAACATGTGCGGATCGGAGGGCTGATGCTCGGGCTGCCTGACGGAGTCCGCGGGTGTCTCTTCGACATGGACGGCGTGCTCACGCGCACCGCGACGGTGCACGCCGCCGCGTGGAAGTCGATGTTCGACGAGTTCCTGCGGCGATGGGCCGACCGGACGGGGGAACCGTTCGTGCCGTTCGACGCGACCGCCGACTACGACCGCTACGTCGACGGCAAGGAGCGGCTGGACGGCACGAGGAGCTTCCTTGAGGCGCGTGGGATCAGCCTGCCCGAGGGGTCGCCTGACGATCCGCAGGACGCGCTGACCGTGCACGCGCTGAGCAACCGGAAGAACGCGCTCGTTCAGGCGGTCATCGACAGGGACGGCGTGGAGACGTTCCCCGGCTCTGTCCGATATGTACTGGCCGCGCGGGACGCGGGACTGCGCAGGGCCGTCGTGTCGTCGAGCGCCAACACCGCCCGGGTCCTGTCAGCCGCCGGTCTCACCGAACATTTCGAGGCGTGCGTCGACGGGGTGGTGGCCCGGCAGCGGAATCTCGCCGGCAAGCCGGCCCCGGACATGTACCTCGCGGGCGCCGAGGCGCTCGGGCTGAAGCCGTCGGAGGCGGCGGTGTTCGAGGACGCGCTGGCCGGGGTCGCGGCGGGCCGGGCGGGGCGGTTCGCCTTCGTCGTCGGCGTCGACCGGGCCGGGCAGGCGGACGCGTTGCGCGAGCACGGCGCCGACATCGTGGTGAACGACCTCGCCGAGCTGCTGGAACCACGTGACGAGGTGGCGCGATGATCCAACATCCGGCGTTCGCGGTCGAGCCGTGGTCGGTGCGGGAGTGCCGGCTTGACCTGGACGTGCTGGCGCAGACCGAGTCGGTGTTCGCGTTGTCCAACGGGCACATCGGTCTGCGCGGCAACCTCGAGGAGGGCGAGCCGTACGGGGAGCCAGGCACCTACCTCGACGGCTTCTATGAGGTGAGGCCGCTGCCGTACGCCGAGTCGGCCTACGGCTATCCGGAGTCGGGGCAGACGGTGGTGAACGTCACCAACGGCAAGGTGATCCGGCTGCTGGTGGACGACGAGCCGTTCGACGTGCGGTACGGCACGCTGCACGAGCACGAGCGGGCGCTGGACCTGCGCGCGGGGACGCTGACCCGCAGAGCCCTCTGGAGCTCCCCGACCGGAGGCCGGGTGCGGCTCACGACCACGCGGCTGGTGTCCTTCACCCACCGCGCGGTGGCCGCGATCCTGTACGAGGTCGAAGCCGTCGACCAGCCCCGGAACGTGGTCGTGCAGTCAGAGCTCGTCGCCAACGAGACCCGGCAGTACATGGGCGCCGACCCGCGTACGGCCACCCCTCTGGAGTCGCCGCTGATCCTCGAAGAGAACATCCCGGCCACGGACGGCTTGGCGATCATGGTTCACCACACCCGGGCCAGCGGCCTGCGGGTGGCCGCCGCCATGTGCCACGAGATCGACGGGCCGGATGACACACAGATCGATGCGCAGGCAAGCGGCGATGTCAGCCGGGTGACGGTCGCCACCCGCCTTACTCCAGGCCGGCGGTTGCGGCTGGTCAAGTTCTTCTCCTACGGCTGGTCGGCCCGGCGTTCGCGGCCCGCCATGCACGATCAGGTCGTCGCGGCGCTGGCGGCCGCCCGGCTGGTCGGCTGGGACGGGCTGTGCTCGGATCAGCGGCAGTTCCTCGACAGGTTCTGGGAGGGCGCGGACGTAGAGGTCGAGGGCGACGCCGAGGTGCAGCAGGCCGTACGTTTCGCGATGTTCCACCTGCTGCAGTCGGCCGCGCGTCTGGAGGACCGCCCCATCCCGGCCAAAGGGCTGACCGGCTCGGGCTATGACGGTCATGCCTTCTGGGACACCGAGATCTTCGTGCTGCCCGTGCTCACCTACACGTACCCGCGGGCCGTCGCGGACGCGCTGTCGTGGCGGAAGTCGACCCTGCCGCTGGCGGAGGCGCGCGCCACGCAGCTCGGGCTCTCCGGGACCGCCTTCCCCTGGCGGACGATCAACGGCGAGGAGTGCTCCGGCTACTGGCCCGCCGGGACCGCGGCGTTCCACATCAACGCCGACATCGCCCACGCGGTCACGCAGTACGTCGACGCCACCGGGGACACGGCGTTCGAGCGCGACACCGGCCTGCCGCTGCTGTCCGGGACGGCCCGGCTGTGGTGCGCCCTCGGCCATCACGACACCGACGGGCGGTACCGCATCGACGGCGTGACCGGGCCCGACGAGTACAGCGCCGTCGCCGACAACAACATCTACACCAACCTGATGGCCCAGCAGAACCTGCGTGAGGCGGCCGAGGTCGCCGCCCGCCATCCCGACCTGGCGGCACGCCTCGAGATCACCGAGGAGGAGACCACGAGGTGGCGGGACGGGGCGGGCGCGATGGCCGTCCCCTATGACGAGCGGCTGGGCGTGCACCCGCAGAGCGAGGGGTTCACCCGGCACGGGTTCTGGAATTTCGCCGCCACCAAGCCGGATCAGTACCCGCTGCTCCTGCATTTCCCCTATTTCGACCTCTACCGCCGGCAGGTCGTCAAGCAGGCGGACCTCGTGCTGGCGCTGCACCTGCGCGGCGACGCGTTCACTCCCGAGCAGAAGGCCCGCGACTTCGCCTACTACGAGGCACTGACGGTTCGCGACTCGTCGTTGTCCGCCTGCACCCAGGCGGTGATCGCCGCCGAGGTGGGGCAGCTGGAGCTCGCCGATCGGTACCTCGGCGAGGCGGCCATGATGGACCTGGCGGACCTGGAGAGGAACACCGTCGACGGGCTCCACATGGCCTCGCTGGCCGGGGTGTGGATCTCCCTCGTCGCGGGATTCGGCGGGATGCGCGTCGGGCAGGGCCGGATGTG
This sequence comes from Nonomuraea sp. NPDC049784, assembly GCF_040659615.1. NCBI lineage: Bacteria > Bacillati > Actinomycetota > Actinomycetes > Streptosporangiales > Streptosporangiaceae > Nonomuraea > Nonomuraea sp. NPDC049784. The sequence goes on along the minus strand of NZ_JBFAMX010000247.1, from coordinate 2,318 downwards.
CTTCGCCCCGAGGCTGCCGCCGGGCATCACCCGGCTGGCCTTCCGGCTGCGCTACCGCGGCAGCCTGCTGCACGTCAGCGTCACGAGCGGGAGGACGAGCTACCGGCTGCTGGACGGCCCGCCGATCACGTTGATCCACCACGGTGAGCCGTTCCCGCTGCACGCGGAGCCCGTAACCCTGCCGAACCCGCCGACCCCGGTGCCGGAGCAGCGCCTCCACCAGCCACCCGGCCGCGAGCCCGCCCCCCGCCGGCCGGCGGCGGACGACGGTTCCTGAGCGCAGGGCGGCCACCCGGTTCGCGGTGGCCGCCCTGCGCGACTCAGGGTGTCAGGACGACCTTGTTGCAATCGTCCTGCTTGTTCTTGAACAGCTCGAAGCCGTGCGGCGCCTCGCTGAGCGGCATCCGGTGCGAGATGACGAAGCTCGGGTCGATCTCGCCGGCGCGGATCCTGTCCAGCAGGGGCTGCAGGTAGCGCTGGACGTGGCATTGGCCGGTGCGCAGCGTCAGCGACCGGTTCATCAGCGAGCCCATCGGGAACTTGTCCAGCAGCCCGCCGTAAACGCCGATGACGGACACCACGCCGCCGTTGCGGCAGGCCAGGATGGCCTCGCGCAGCACGTACGAGCGATCCGTCTCCATCCGCATGGCCTGCTTGAGGCGGTCGTAGCCGTACATGGCTGGGGTCGGGTGGTGGGCCTCCATGCCGACGGCGTCGATGCAGGCGTCGGGCCCGAGCCCGCCCGTCATGTCGCGCAGCGCATCCAGCACGTCCACTTCCTCGTAGTTGAGCGTGTACGCGCCCGCGCGCCGGGCGTACTCCAGCCGGTACGGGTAGCGGTCGATGCAGATGACCTTGCCCGCGCCGAGCATGTAGGCGCTGGCCACGGCGAACTGCCCGACCGGGCCCGCGCCCCAGACCGCGATCGTCTGCCCCGGCTTGATGTCGCACATTTCCGCGCCCATGTAGCCGGTCGGCAGGATGTCGGACAGGAACAGCACCTTCTCGTCCGGCAGGTCGTCCTCGATCTTGATCGGTCCCACGTCGGCGAACGGCACGCGCACGTACTCGGCCTGACCGCCGGCGAAGCCGCCGAGCATGTGCGAGTAGCCGAAGACGCCCGCCGGCGCGTGCCCCATCAGCTTCTCGGCCATGCCCGCGTTGGGGTTGGAGTTCTCGCAGATCGAATACAGGCCCTCCTCGCAGGCGAAGCAGCGGCCGCAGGCGATCGGGAACGGCACGACCACCCGGTCGCCTGGACGCAGGTTCGCCACCTCGGGGCCGACCTCCACGACCTCGCCCATGAACTCGTGGCCGAGGACGTCGCCCTTCTTCACCGTCGGGATGTAGCCGTCGAGGAGATGCAGGTCGGAGCCGCAGATGGCGGTCGAGGTGACGCGGACGACGGCGTCGTGCGCGTTGAGGATCCGCGGCTCCGGCACGTCCAGCACCTCGACGGTGTTGCGTCCCATCCAGCAGTTGGCCTTCATGACCGTCCTCCCACCGGCTGGGCGGGGCGCTGCCTGAGCTGGCGCAGCAGCCGGATGCCCTCCGGGCTGGCCTCGGAGAGCAGCACTTCTCCCGTCTCCATGATCTGCTTGAAGCGGCGTAGGTCGTCACGGACCTGCTGCTCCGGGTATGCGCCGAACATCCTGGCCACGGCGGTGCCGGGAGCGCGGCCGCGTCCCCGGTACTCCAGCGTGACGTGCACCATCGTGCCGCGCCCTGCGGGGGCGTCGGTGAAACTGACCGCGCCGGTCGTGGTGACCATGGAGCCGCGCACCGATCCCCAGGCGATCAGCTCACCGGCCCGCTCGTCGAGGATCTCCGCCTCCCACTCCACATCCGCCGTCGGGATCATGGCCCGCCACCGCGAGTGGCGCTCGCCCATGGTCCGTACGGACTCGAGGTGGAGCATGAATGCGGGCAGGTTCTCGAAGTCGCGCCAGAAGGCGTAGACCTCCTCGCGTGGCCGGTTGACGGTGATCGAGGCCTGCAGCCTCATCGGCCGCCTGACGCCGAGGCCGGAGGAGTACAGGGCGATGGCCAGGTCCAGGGCCGTGATGCCGGTCACGGCAGCCGTCGCCGCGGCCACCCGCCGGCGCCTGCGGCCCGACCGGCTCGCCATCGCCCTGCCCAGCAGGGTCAGGTCCAGCGCGCCGCCCGCGACCCGGCTCCAGGTCCACGGACCGGGCCGGCGGCTGCCCAGCAGCGCAGCGGCATGCATCAACTCCCGCGCGCCGATCATCCGCGTCACCGTTCTGGCGAGGCGGGAGTCGTCGACCCCGCAGAGGCGGCAGAACCTGGGTTGCGCGGCC
>NZ_JBFAMX010000246.1:0-14705 GCF_040659615.1 Nonomuraea sp. NPDC049784 | reverse complement strand
TTGACCACAATCTTGCTGAGCACCACGAATCCGCCGAGCGCCCCCGCGGTGCCGGCGGCCGTCGTGGTGGTGAGGTTGATCACCAGGTCATAGGTGCCGGGGGCGAGCTGGCCGCGCATGGGGACGGAGGCGGTATATCGGCCCGAGCCAGGGGTGAAGGTCAGCTCCACAGGGGGCGAGGTGCGCCTCGAATCGCCGCCTCCCGCCAGGTCGGCGATGATCTCCAAATTCCAGCGGCCCGCCAGCCAGTCGACGAGCTCGCCGGTGACCTCCCAGCTCACGTCCACGGTCCAACCCTCGTTACTGCGTACGACGCTCGTGGGCTGAGCTCCGGGATCGACAACCTGGCTGTGGAGAACACCGGCTAACTGCTCGGCCGGAACTTTCATCACCTGGAATTCTCCGGTAGCCATTCGATCTCCTTTTCCGGTGGGAACGTCGTCCCCGTGTGAAGGAGCAGAGTGGCGACGGAGGCGGCGAAATACGCGTCCGTGTTGTCAATAGATGACGCTTATCGGTCAGACACCGCCGATCATGATCAGGTCGCCCGGCCCCGCGGTGACGACGCTCTCGCCGTTCAAGGACACGCGGGCGGCGACCGCGGACGACAGGTACTCGTTGACGCCCTTCACCAGCAGGTCGCCCAGGCGGCCGCCGGCCAGCCGCAGCACGGCCGCGCCGCCGTCCGCGGCGACGATCTCGACGGTCCCGTACGGCGTCCGCACGCCGATCGGGCCCGTGTTGCCGGTCTGGACGAGCACGACGAGGTAATGGACGTCTCGCTCGGGATGGCTGCGCAGGAACGCGTCGGCGGCGCCGTACAGCACGAGGCCGTCGCCGAGATCCGGGGCGGCCGACGGGGCGAGCAGGGCGCACGGCGCGAGGTTCTCGTCCAGCGTGGGCACGGGCCCGTCCACCAGCACCCGGCCGCCGCCGTCGGCGTAGCCGGCGAGCAGCCGCTGCACGCTCCGGTGCATGAAGGGCCCGCCCGGCACGGTGACGGAGCGGTACGCGGCCAGCTCCTCGGCGCTCGTGTGCTCCAGGTCGACCAGCGCGTAGTCCAGGCCGCGCTCACGCATCCGCTCGTGGAAGTCCCGCAGCGCCCGGCCGCACCCAGGGCCGCCGGGGCCCGACAGCGCCGCGATCCCGGCGTACGGCAGGTAGAGGCCGAACGCGTCCCGCGCCGTCCCCGCGCACTCCAGGAACTCCGCCCCATGCGCGGCGAAGAAGCCCGCCAGCGCCCGCACCACCGGCGCCTTGCCGGTGGCCGTGCCGCCGGCGTCGATCGGCGCGCAGTCCGGGTACGGCCCGTCGTGCGCCGCGTCGAGGTCCGCAGCCCAGCCCGAGGTGGACACGCCGGTGTAGACGTTGAACCCGGTCGCGCCCGCCGCCATGGCCAGCAGCGACTGGTGGAAGCTGGTCGCCCCGTCGATGTAGGCCGGGTCGTAGAGCCGGGAGAAGCCCCAGTTCTCCTCCAGGTTCGGCCCGGGGGCGCGCTTGGCGGCGATCACGTAACGGGCCTGGGCGTCGCGGTCGGCGGAGACGACGCCCATCCAGTTGGTGAAGCCGTACGAGATGCCGCCCCACAGCTCCGGCCTGACCCTGGCCAGCCAGTCGTCCAGCTCGGGCACGGTCGGCGGGTTCAGGTTGACGACGACGGGCAGGTCGGAGCCGACGGCCTGGGCCCAGACGCGGTAGACCTCGGCCATGTACTCGGCGTGGAAGCGGCCCCAGTCGGCCTGGGCGAGCATCCCGCCCGCCCTGGGCGGCGGCTCGATCTCGGTCCAGTCCCGGTGGGCCGTCTTGTGCGCCGCGTTGTACGCCTCCGGCGTCCCGTACCAGGAGCGCAGCAGATCGCGGTAGAACGCCAGCCCGGACGGGCTGTAGTCGTAGGCGGTCAGCGGCCGCGCCCCGCTGGTGTAGATGCCCTCGTTCGCGATCTGCAGGGCGACGACCGGGCCCTCTGGAGCAAGCACCTCCTTGCCCACGGCGGACAGCCACTGCGTGGTCTTCGTCAGGAACGCGGCGCCCAGCGGCGCGGGCAGCGGCCGGGAGACCGTTCCGTCCCACCAGCACGACGGCTTCCCCTCGGAGTCGAGCAGCGGCTCGATCGAGGGGTCCGCGTCCGGGCAGACCCAATCGGGCAGCCCGCCGTAGCCCACCTCGGCGTGGATGAACGGGCCCGGCTTGGCGATCACCCGCAGCCCCAGCTCGGCGCAGAGCGCCAGGAAGCCGGCGACGTCCCTGGCCGGATGGGTGGCACCGGTGAAGTCGGGCGCCAGGCCCGGCTCCGGCTGGTGGTGCCGCCAGGGCAGGTAGCAGGTGATCACGTCGATGCCGAGCTCGTCCCGCACGGCCCGCAGCCGGTCGGCCCAGACGGCCGGATCGTCGCGGTAGTAGGGGTAGTCGGCGGTCACGAGCGCCTGCCCGTCGATGAGCACGTTCGTTCTCCTCAAGCTTTCAATCCGGTGAACGCGATGCCCTGCAGGATGCGGCGCTGGAACACGATCAGCACCGCGATGACCGGCAGGACGGCGAGCGTGGCGCCCGCCATGATGTAGTACGCCCGCCCGCCGTCGGGGCTGGCGACGAGTTGCTGCAGCGCGAGCGGCAACGTGTAGAGCTCGGGGTCGTTGGTGACGACCAGCGGCCACACGAGGTCGTTCCAGTGGAACAGGAAGCTGGTGATCGTGACGACCGCCAGCACCGGCTTCGACAGCGGCAGCACGATCCGCCAGAAGATCTGCATGCGGCCCGCGCCGTCGATGAGCGCGGCCTCCTCCAGTTCGGCCGGGATCGACAGGAAGAACTGCCGCAGCAGGAAGATGTCCAGCACGGAGGCGATGTTCGGGACGATGAGCCCCCATCCGGAGTCGAACATGCCGAGCGCCTGTGTGACGTGGATGCGCGGCACCAGCAGCGTGATCGCGGGGACCATCATGCCGCCCAGCGTGATCACGAACAGCTTGTCGCGGCCGGGGAACGGGATCCGCGCGAACGCGTACGCGGCCAGCGCGTCCACCAGCAGCTTGGCCGGTACCAGGATGGCGCAGACCCACACGCTGTTGACGAACGCGTTCCCGAGCCCGCCGACGTCCAGCACGTAGTCGTAGTTGTCCAGCGTCGCCGCCCACTCGCCGGTCTTCTTGTCCAGCGGCAGCAGGCTCGGCACCTTGTTGTAGATGTCCTGCCCGTGCTTGACCGAGGTGGCCAGCATCCACAGGAACGGCACCACCGACACGGCCGCCAGCAGCACCAGCGCCACGTAGATGGGGACCTTTCTCATGCCGCCTCCTGCTTGACGAATCTGAACTGCAGAGCGGTCACGATCATGATGAAGACGAGCAGGATGAACGACATCGCGCAGGCCGCTCCCATCGCGTCGTAGCGGAACGCGAAGAGGTAGAGGTGCAGCACGTACGTCAGGCCCGACTGCTCGGGGCCGCCGGTGACGCTGCGCCCGTTCCCCGAGAAGATCACGTACACCAGGCCGAACACCTGCAGCGCCGCGATCACGCCCGTCACCAGCAGGTAGAAGGTCGTGGGCCGCAGCATGGGGAAGGTGACCCGCCAGAACCGCTGCCAGGGGCCGGCCCCGTCGATGATCGCGGCCTCCGTGATCGCGCCCGGGATGCCCTTGAGCCCCGCCAGATAGATGATCATCGAGATGCCGCACTGCCAGGCCGCGATGAACGCCAGCGCGGGGATGACCAGTTCGGGGGTGTTGAGCCAGTTCTGCCCGGGGATGCCGAACAGGCCGAGCACGGAGTTGATCAGGCCGTACTGCGGGTCGTAGAGCCAGCGCCAGATCGCGCCGACCGCCGCCTCGGCCGTGACGACCGGCAGGAACAGCAGCAACCTGAACATGTTGGAGCCGCGCTTGATCGCGTTCAGCAGCAGCGCCTGCACCAGCGCCGAGATCATGGTCAGCGGGACGGCGATCAGCGTGTACTGCAGCGTGACCTGGACCGACCTCCAGAAGTGCGGGAACTTGACGTCGTCGAAGAGCAGGTCCGCGTAGTTGGCCAGGCCCACCCAGTTGGCGTCGGAGCGCAGGTTCCAGTCGGTGAAGCTGTAGTACAGGGCGGACAGAGCCGGATAGAGCAGAAATATCAGGAAATAGGCGAGCGCCGGGGCGACCAGCAACCAGCCGATGAGCCGGTCGCGGCGGCGTGCTGAGGGCCGCCGCCGTGACCTGGTCGCCACCTGCGCTTCCGCCAGTGCGGGAGCGGTCACGTCAGCCGTTCCAGCCGAGCAGGGAGCGCGTCTTGGCCGCCGCGTCCGTCAGCGCCTGCTGGGCCGTGACCTTGCCGGTCAGCGCCGACTCGATCGCCGGGGCGATGATCTCGTCGTTGACCTGGATCCACTGCGGCACGGCCGGTCGCGCGTGCGCCACCTTGAGCTGCTCCAGGAACGCCGCCTGCTCGGGGCCGCCCGCGACCACCTGCGCCTTGAGGTTGACGGGGAAGCCGCCGAACGCGTCGGCCACCGCGCCGTTGTTGGTCTCGTTCGCCAGGAACGCCAGCCACTTCCACGCCAGATCGGCGTTCTTGCTGGAGGAGAAGACGACGGAGTCCTCGCCGCCGATGTTGCCGGCCGGCTCGGTCTTGTACGGCAGCGGCGCCACGCCGAAGTCGAGGTCGGGGAACTGCTCGTGGATCGTCGGCACGTCCCACGGGCCGGAGATCGTCATGGCGGCCAGGCCGTTCTCGAACGGCTTGTCCGAGTCGGTGATCTGGCGCGGCGAGGACTTCAGCAGGTCCACCCAGAGCTGCAGTGCCTCCACCGCGGGCGGCTGGTCGAACAGCACCTTCTTGCCCGCGTCGTCCACCATCTGGCCGCCCGCCCCGTGCACGATGCCGGGGAACATCCAGGCGCCGTACCCGTCGCCCTTGGGGACGTTCATGCCGGCGACCTTGGCGTCGGCGGCGTGCACCCGGTCGGCGGCCTGCTTCAGCTCGTCCCAGGTCTTGGGCGGCGCCGGGACGAGCTTCTTGTTGTAGAAGAGCGCGACCGTGGTCTGGTCCTGCGGGAGGCCGTAGAGCTTGCCGGCCGCGCGGTTGGTGTCGAGGGCGCCCTTGTAGAAGGCGGCCTCTTCGACCAGGCCGGCGGGCACCTCCTTGATCGTGCCGTCCAGGGCGTACTTGGACACCAGGGGCTGGTCGAGAATGCCCGCGTCCGGCGCGCTCTTGCTGGCCACGGCGCTGCCGAGCTTGGTGTTGTAGTCGTCCTTGGGGATCTTGACGATCTTCACCGTGACGCCGGAGTTGGCCTTCTCGAAGTCCTTGCGGACCTTCTCGATGACCTGCCCGGCCTGCGGGGTGCGGTCCTGGTACATCCAGAACGTCAGCGTCTTCTCCGCGGAGTCGCCGCCACCGCCGCCACAGGCGGCCAGCCCGGCCGCGAGCACCGCCGCTAAGGCGCCACGCACAAGTACTCGGCTCATAGTCGTCTCCTCGTTGGGGGGATGGCCAGACCATAATCTAAGTCGCGAAAAAAGTCAGGGATGGCCCGGAAACGCTTCGGTAACACCCGGTTCATGGCGATTTCGGGTTTTGAACTAACATGGCGAGGCATCCGGGGAGAGGACGGGGACGAGAATGGGCACGTCAGAGCGCAGGACCGTACGGGATCTCCGCAGGGGCAACCGGGCGATGCTCCTGCGCGCGCTCTACTTCGGCGGCCCCGCCAGCCGCAACGAGCTGTCGGCCGCGACCGGGCTGAGCGCGGCCACGGTCAGCACCATGACCGGCGACCTGCTCTCCGAGAATGTCATCGTCGAGGCCGGCCAGGTCGACTCCGACGGGGGCAGGCCCCGCGTACTGCTCAAGGTCAACCCCGCCTACGGGTACGCCGTCGGCGTCGACGTGGGGGAGACCCAGGTCAGCGTCGAGCTGTTCGACCTGGACATGACCAAGCGCGCCAGGGCCCACTACGCGGTCCGCTCGGCCAAGCACGACCCCGAGCTGGTCGCCCGGCACATCCTGGCAGGCGTCGAAGCCGTGATCGCCGAGGGCGACGTGCCCGCCGATCGGGTGCTCGGCGTCGGCGTGGGCGTCCCCGGAATCGTCGAGCCGGGACCGGACGCGCTGGTGCGCGCCAAGACGTTCGGCTGGCAGGCGGTGCCGCTGGGAGCGCTCCTACGGGCAGGCACGTCGCTGCCGCTGTTCGTGGACAACGGCGCCAAGACCATGGGGCAGGCCGAGCTCTGGTTCGGGTCCGGAAAGGGCACCCGCGACGCGATCATCGTGCTCATGGGCTCGGGCGTCGGCGGCACGATCGTGACCGACGGCCACATCTACCGGGGCGCGGGCAAGGCCGCCGGAGAGGTGGGCCACCTGAAGCTGGTCGCCGGCGGGCGGGCCTGCCGGTGCGGGGCGCGCGGCTGCCTGGAGGCGTACCTGGGGGGCGAGGCGATACTCGAGCGCGCGGGCGTCGAGGCCGACTCCGCCGACGAGGAGGCCGCGCTGGCCCGGCTGCTCGACGAGGGCTCCCCGGTCATCGCCGAGAGCGTCGAGCTGCTGGGCGTGGGCCTGTCGAGCCTGGTGCACCTGTTCAACCCCGAGCGCATCGTCATCGGCGGCTGGGCGGGGCTCATGCTGGGCGGCCGGTTGCTGGCCGAGATCAGGGCGGCCACCGCCGCCAACACGCAGGCGCAGCCGTTCGAGCCTTCGACGGTCGTGCTCGGCCGCCTCGGCGCCGACGCCGTGGCGCTCGGCGCGGCGACGCTGGTGATCGAGCCGTTCTTCGTGGACGCCGCGTTTCACCGGGCTGTCAGCACTATTGCCTAGGAGTTAAATCAAGCATTGACATAAGTCCCGGCCGCAGGCACGCTCTGCTCGATAGAGCGCTCTCTCACCACCCCCCAGTTCGTGAGGAGGAGCTGTGCACCCCCGCCGAAGTACCGCCCTCATCTGTGCCCTCATCGCCGGTCTGATCCTGCCGGCCCTGGTCGCGGCCCCCGCGCTGGCGGCCGACCCGCTCCTGTCGCAGGGCAGGCCCGCGACCGCCTCCTCGACCGAGAACGCGGGCACGCCCGCCTCGGCCGCCGTGGACGGCAACGCCGGAACGCGCTGGTCCAGCGCGTTCAGCGACCCGCAATGGCTCCAGGTGGACCTGGGCGCCACCGCCGACGTCACCAGCGTCGTCCTGCAATGGGAGGCCGCCTACGCCAGGGCCTTCCGCATCCAGGTCTCGGACAACGCCTCCACCTGGACCGACATCTACTCGACCACGACCGGCCCGGGCGGCACGCAGACGCTGAACGTGTCCGGCCGCGGCCGCTACGTCCGCATGTACGGCACCACCCGCGCCACCCAGTACGGCTACTCGTTGTGGGAGTTCCAGATCTACGGCACCACCGGCTCGACCCCGCCCGGCGGCGGCGACCTCGGCCCCAACGTGCACGTCTTCGACCCGTCCATGTCGTCGGCGAGCATCCAGTCCACGCTCGACTCGGTCTTCGGCCAGATGGAGTCGAACCAGTTCGGCCTCCAGCGCCACGCCTTCCTGTTCAAGCCGGGCAGCTACAACGTCAACGCCAACATCGGCTTCTACACCTCCATCGCCGGCCTCGGCCGCAACCCCGACGACGTGACCATCAACGGCCAGGTCCGGGTGGACGCCGGCTGGTTCGGCGGCAACGCCACCCAGAACTTCTGGCGCTCGGCCGAGAATCTGTCCATCACGCCCCCGGGCGGCACCAACCAGTGGGCGGTCTCGCAGGCGGCGCCGTTCCGGCGGATCCACGTCAGGGGCAACCTCAACCTGGCGCCCACCGGGTACGGCTGGGCCAGCGGCGGCTACATCGCCGACAGCAAGATCGACGGGACCGTGCAGCCGTACTCGCAGCAGCAGTGGTTCACCCGCGACAGCACCATCGGCGGCTGGCTCAACGGCGTCTGGAACATGGTCTTCTCCGGCGTGGCCGGCGCGCCGGCGCAGTCCTTCCCCGACCCGCCGTACACGACGCTCGACACCAGCCCGGTGACCAGGGAGAAGCCGTACCTGTACGTGGACGGCTCCGGGAACTACCAGGTGTTCGTCCCGGCCCTGCGGCAGAACTCGCGCGGCGCGAACTGGCCGGGCACCGGCACCTCGATCCCGCTCACCCAGTTCTACGTCGCCAAGCCCTCCGACACCGCGGCCACCATCAACGCCGCGCTCGCCTCCGGCCTGCACCTGCTGTTCACGCCCGGGATCTACCACGTCAACCAGACCATCAACGTGAACAGGGCCGGCACGGTCGTGCTGGGCCTCGGCTACGCCACGATCATCCCCGACAACGGCGTCGTGCCCATGCGGGTGGCCGACGTGGACGGGGTCAAGGTCGCCGGGCTGCTGTTCGACGCCGGCGGCGTCAACTCGCCCATCCTCATGGAGGTCGGCCCGGCCGGCTCGACCGCCTCGCACGCCGCCAACCCCATCTCGATCCAGGACGTGTTCTTCCGCATCGGCGGCGCCCACGCCGGCAAGGCCACCACCAGCCTGGTCGTGAACAGCGACAACACGATCATCGACCACATCTGGGCCTGGCGCGGCGACCACGGCACCGGGATCGGCTGGACCGTCAACACGGCCGACACCGGCCTGATCGTCAACGGCGACGACGTCACCGCCTACGGGCTGTTCGTCGAGCACTACCAGAAGTACCAGGTCATCTGGAACGGGCAGCGCGGCCGGACCATCTTCTTCCAGAACGAGATGCCGTACGACCCGCCCAACCAGGCCGCCTGGATGAACGGCTCCACGCGCGGCTACGCGTCCTACAAGGTCGCCGACTCCGTCACCTCGCACGAGGCGTGGGGGCTGGGGGCGTACTGCTACTTCGATGTCGACCCGAGCATCGTGGCCGAGCGCGGCTTCGAGACACCGGTCAACTCCGGCGTGCGCTTCCACGATCTGCTCACCGTCTCCCTCGGGGGCAACGGGACGATCGCGCACGTCGTCAACAACACGGGAGGCCCCGCGCAGGGCACGGACACGATCCCGGTGAAGATCGTCACCTATCCCTGACGCGTACCATGCCGGGGCCGAGCTCGGCGACCCCGCTGACGCCCAGCAGCTGAAGGGTGCGTACGAGCTCGGTGTGCAGCAGGTCGAGCACCCGCCGCACGCCGGGCTCGCCGCCGGCCATCAGCCCGTACAGGTAGGCCCGGCCGATGAAGCAGGCCCTGGCGCCCAGCGCGACCGCCGCGGCCACGTCGGCGCCGCTCCGCACGCCTCCGTCCAGGAAGACCTCCGTGCGGTCGCCCACGGCGGCCACCACGTGGGGCAGCAGCTCCAGCGGCGTGGGGGAGCGGTCGAGCTGCCGCCCGCCGTGGTTGGACACGACGATGCCGTCCACTCCCACGGCCGCCAGGTCCTTGGCGTCGTCCACCCGCTGCACCCCTTTGACCAGCAGCGGCCCCTGCCATGCCGACCTGATCCACTCCAGGTCGGCGATGGTCACCGAGGGGTCGAACATCATGTTCGTGATCCCCGCCAGGTCGTCGGGCGCCCCGTCGACCGTGGCGAACCTGAGCGGCTCGCTGGTGAGGAAGTCGAACCACCACGCCGGATGCCGCGCCGCCTGCAGCACGCTGCGCCAGCGCAGGGAGGGCGGGACCGTCAGCCCGTGCCGCACGTCGCGCAGCCTCGCCCCGGCCACAGGCACGTCCACGGTCACCACGAGCACGTCCATGCCCGCGTCCCGCGCCAGGGCCAGCGAGTCCAGGGTGCGGGCGCGGTCGCGGACCACGTACAGCTGGAACCAGTTCCACCCGCCGGGCGCCGCGGCGGCCACAGCGGCGGCGGTCGTGGTGCCCATGGTGGACAGCGTGTACGGCACGCCCGCCCGCTTGGCCGCTCTTGCCACGGCCCGCTCGCCCTCGCGGTGCATCATCCTGGTGAACCCGGTGGGCCCCAGCACGACCGGCATCGCGATCCGCCGGCCCAGGATCTCGACGGCGGTCGGGGCCTCGGCGACGTCGCGCAGCACCCGCGGGCTGAACTCCACCCGTTCGAACGCCTCCACCGCCCTGGCCATCGACCGCTCGCCCTCGGCCGCGCCGTCCACGTAGTCGAACACCATGTGCGGGGCGCGTTTCCTGGCGAGCAGCCTGAGGTCCGCGACGTCGGCGGCGTCCGCCACCCGCTGCGCCCGCGAGAGCCGGGGCCACGTGGGCATGACCGCACGCAGCTCCCGCCACCGAGGTAGGCGCCTGGGCTCCCGCTGACTCTTCTCGATATCCAGGACGCTACCAAAGGTACGGTTAAGTCGTGATCGACGACTGGACCACGCTGGCGGGGGAGTCGCCCGCCTCCCTGGCCACGGGGGCGGAGCTGATCGCCCGCTGGTCCGAGCCGCACCGCCGCTACCACACCCTCGACCACCTCTCCGCCGTCCTCGCCGCGGTCTCCCAGCTCGCGGAGCCGGCCGGTGATCTCGCGGCCGTGCGCCTCGCCGCCTGGTTCCACGACGCCGTCTACGACGGGCGGCCTGGCTGGGACGAGGAGCGCAGCGCCCAGCTCGCCCAGTCCAGGCTGCGCGGGTGCGGGGTGCCCGCCTCACGGGTGTCCGAGGTGGCCAGGCTGGTACGCCTCACTGCCGCCCACGACACGCTGACCGCGGGAGACCGGAACGGCGCCGTCCTGTGCGACGCCGACCTGGCCGTGCTCGGCCGGCCCGGCTATGACGATTACGCGGCCAGGATCCGGCAGGAGTACGCCCACGTGCCCGACGACCTGTTCAGGATGGGACGCGCCGAGGTGCTGCGCCGGCTGCTGGCCGTACCGCGCCTCTACCGGACGGAACGCGCGCGCGAGCTGTGGGAGGAGCGGGCGCGGGCGAACATGTCAGGGGAGCTGGCGGCTCTCACGGGCATGCGAGATTAGCGGCGTTTGCGGCGGCGGAGGCCGGAGGCGACCAGCCGTAACAGCAGCTCCCGCGAGCTGACCGCCTCCGCGCCCAGCTCCACCGCCCGGGCGTGCACGGTCTCCGGCACGTCGTAGTGATCCCGGTCGAACGCCCGCTCGGGCACCCCGAGCCGCGAGGCGAAGTCGTGCAGCTCCTCCAGCGAGCTGTCGCTGACCAGATGCGACCACATCAGGCCGCGCGGACCGGGCCAGTTGGGCGGATCGATGAGAACGGTCACGACGCCAAGGGTAGGGTCACGACGTCACGGGCGGGACCTTGCCCTGGATCGCCAGCTCGGCCAGGTCGGACACCACGACCTCGGCGCTCGCGGCGCGCAGCTCGGCCGCGCCGCCTTCCCTGGCCACCGCGACGACCAGCCCGAACCCGCCCTTCCTGCCCGCCTCCACTCCGGGCAATGCCGCCTCCACCACCGCGACCTTGACCGCGGGCAGCGCCAGACGGCGCGCCGCCTCCAGGAAGAGCGCGGGGTCGGGCTTGCCGGGCAGGTTCATCAGCGCCGCGTCGTTGCCGTCCACCAGCAGGTCGAACAGGTGCATCACGCCGGCCGACGTGACCAGCTTGCGGCCGTGCAGGCTGGCGGAGACCGCCGCCGTACGGGCGCCCCGCCGGCGCAGCTCGTGCAGGAGCACCACCGTGGACGGGAACGCGGCCACCCCGTACTTCTCCACCTGCGCCATGAAGATCTGGTCCTTGGCCAGGCCGAGCCCGTGCACGGTCGCCGCGCCCGGCTCGTCGTCGGGTGAGCCCTCGGGCACCGTGATGCCGCGTGCCGTGAGGAAGGCGCGGATGCCGTCGAGGCGCGGGCGGCCGTCCACGTGGCGCAGATAGTCGTCGCGGATGTCGAACGGCGCCGAACGGCCGCGCAGGAACGCGTCGAAGACGTGCTTCCAGGCGGCCGCGTGCCCCCGAGCGGTGTCGGTTACCACGCCGTCGGTGTCGAACACGACGGCGCTGATCGAGGTCAGGTCGATGACAGGCTCGTTCACATTGCGAACGTAGCTTCTCTACCAGGCGACGGGTAGTTCTTTGACTCCGTAGACAATGGCGAGTTCCCTGAACGGCACCTCGCCCGCGACGTGCAGCCCCGGGAAGCGGCGCAGCAGGGCGGGGAAGGCGATGCGCATCTCCATCTGCGCGAGCGGCGCGCCGATGCAGCGGTGGATGCCGTGGCCGAACGCCATGTGCGAGCCCGCCATCTCCCTGCCGGGCTGTACCTGGTCCATGTCATCGCCCAGGGCGGGGTCGCGGTTGGCGCCGGTGAGCGAGCAGAGCACCATCTCGCCCTTCTTGATCGGCACGCCGTGCAGCTCGAGGTCGTCGCGGGCGAAGCGCGGGAAGGCCACCTGGACGACCGTCATGTAGCGCAGCAGCTCCTCGACGACGTCGTTGATGTATCCGTCGACCTCGCGCACCTTGGCGGCCTGCTCGGGGTTGCGCAGGAGCCACAGGGTGCCGAGGGCCAGCATGCTGGTGCTGGTGTCGTGCCCACCGGTCAGCAGCCCGTCGGCCATGCTGGCGAGCGTACGGTCGTCGAGCTCGTCACCGTGCTCGCGCAGCAGCTGGCCGAGCAGCCCGTCGCCCGGGTTCTGCCGTTCCCGCGCGACCAGGTCGGTCAGATACGTCATGGCGTCGTTGATCGCCTGCAGTGACGCCTCCGGCCCGGCCGTGAAGTCGAACCGGTCCTTGCTGATCTTCACGAAGCCGGCGCGCTCCTCGTACGGGACGCCGAGCAGTTCGCACACCACCAGCGACGGGATCGGGAGCGCGAACTCCTCGACCAGGTCCACCGGGGAGCCCTTCGCCTCGATGCGGTCCAGGTACTCCTGGACCATCGCCTCGATGCGCGGCTCCAGCCTGCGCAGGCGGCGCATGGTGAACTCGGGGGTCAGGTACTTGCGCAGGCGCGTGTGCTCGGGCGGGTCGCGGAACCCCAGGCCGCCCGGGTCCTCCTGGTTGGAGCCCAGGCCGATCACCCCGGCGAAGTCGTTGCTGAAGCGCTCGTGGTCGCCCAGGACGCTCCGTACGTCCTCCCAGCGGGTGACGAGGTACACGGTCTGGCCGCCGGGGATCTCCATGGGGAAGACCGGGTGCTCGGTCCGGATGCGTCCGAGCTCGCCCACGGGGTCGAAACCTTCGCGCATGAACTGGACGAGGGGGAACTCATTGTCTGACATCGATATCCGTCCTGCTGGGATACATCACACCATGTCGGGATAAATCCCTGCATAGATGGTGCCATCAGGAACGGTGAATGTTGCCCTCCGAAAGGACGAATTTCCACCCCACCCTACGGACCCCTTCGCCACGGCGGTGGAACGCTCTACCCGCCCTGCCCGGCCAGGACCGTGGTCGCCTCGCTCCGATGGTGGGCGTACGGGGGCGGTTCGGGCGGCGGCGCCTCGGCTGACAACGACGGCGGGGCGGGCTTGGGCTTACGCGGCTCCCGCACCCCGCCCTCTGGCGGGTCGTCGAACGGGAAGTCCTTGCCTTCGGGCCCGTGCGGCTCCCCGGGCCCGAACCCGGGCAGCCAGGCGGGCGCCCCGCTGGGAAGAGCACGACGTCTGCGCGATCGTTTGCTCACCATTCCCCTCCTTCCGGGCCCATTGTGCGCCCGCCCCCGCCACACGAACAGCCGTAATCCACGCCTCTATCCCTCCCGCCACCCCGGCGCCCGTCCCGCCGCCCTTCCCCTCGGCTACCTCCGCGTCACCCGCGGCGCTCCGCCACCGGTCACCCGGCCACCACTCCGTGTCATCCACACCCTTCCGTCAAGGCCGGAACAGCAGTGAAACAGGGGCAAAATGGGGCTGGAGATGCCGTTTGGCGTACAAGATGGCGACATTCTGCGATGATCTCGTCGCATAGAGCCGGAGTTTGAGCCTCACGGATAGTGACTGATGCCGACATTTGAGGAAATAGCAGCCTTCGTCACCGAGAAGCCGCTCGCCACCGCCGTCATCGCCCTGCTGAGCCTGGCGGGGTTGGCGCTGGCGTTCCTGGTGATCAGGGTCGCCTGGCGCGCCATCGCCTGGTTGATCACCCGATACGTCGCCCCCCGCCCCATCGAGGACGTGCTGACCATCGTCGCGGCGTCCATCGCCACCGGCGTGTCGGCGCAGGGCATGTGGCGCTTCTCCGGGGACGTGCTGGGCCTGGACGGGCCGCTCAGGCTGCTGCTGTTCGCGTTCATCGAGGTCGCGATCATCACGAGCGCGGTACGCGCCCGCCGCAACATGCGCGAGAACTTCTCCGCCGGGATCGACGGCATCGCCGTGTGGGCGCTCACCTGCCTGACCGCCGTGCTGTCCAGCATGGACGCGCGCAGCCTGCCCGAGGCGATGTTCAGGCTGGCCGCGCCGCTGGTGGCCGCCTGGTTGTGGGAGCGCGGCATGGCCATCGAACGCCACCGCATCCGCGGTACCGGCCGCATCAACTGGCGTCTGACGCCCGAGCGGCTGCTGGTCAGGATGGGCCTGGCCGAGGTCAGCGACCGTACGGCGAGCGAGGTCGACGCCCACCGCAGGCTGACCCGCGTTGCTTTGGCCGCCAAGCGGGCCAAGGCGTTGCGCGAGGGCGGGGCCTCCGACCGCAAGATGCGCGCCGCGCTGGCCAAGCTCGACAAGGCCATGGACCAGGCCGTCGAGCACACCGGGCTGGCCGTCGACCAGGCCCGCCAGGAGGCGCTCCTGGCCCAGATCGCCGCCCTCTACAACACCAGCGCCCTCATCGACGCCGACCCCCGCGTACCGTGGGAGCCCGAGGCCGACCACCATCCGGTGCCCGCCCG
>NZ_JBFAMX010000245.1:0-14715 GCF_040659615.1 Nonomuraea sp. NPDC049784 | reverse complement strand
GGCGCGAGTGCCGCGCGTCCGGGACCTGGTGCGCGAGCGGGCGGCGACCCACTTCGCCGCGCACCCGTCTCCTTCGGTCGACGCGGCGGCCTACCGCGCCTTCGCCGCCGCCATGGCCGAGGGCGAGCGACGTACGTGCTACGACGAGCGGCTGCACCCCGCCGGCTCGGTGGCGTTCATCGGCTACCGGCCCGAGTACGAGGCGTACGGCGACGCCGCCTGCGTGGCCGCCGCCGAACGGCACTTCGCGGTGTCGAGCCGGCTCGCGCTGGACGTGCTGGGCGCCGGGACGGAGATGGGCCGGCGCGCGGCGATCGGACTGGCCGCGCTGACCGTCGCGGCCGCCGTGTGCGAGCCGGACCTGCTCGCCGCCGCCCACCGCCTGGCCACGGCCGCCCGCGAGGCGCGGGGGGCCGGGAGCGGTTCGGCGAGTGAGGAAGATTGGCGGCGCCGTAAGAACGCCCTGCTCGCCCAGACGCGCAAGTTGTGGGACGCGTCTGAGTCCGGCGGCGGCCTGCTGGCCACGTGGGCGTCGTCGCTGCGCGTGCTGCGTGACGACCTCGACACCCTGCACGCCGCCGGCCGGTGCGCGCCGCTCGACTCGGGCTCGCCGCACGCGTTCCTCGCCCTGGCCGCGCCGCCGGAGCGGCGCACGGTGTCCCTGATCCTGATGCGCTGCGTCCACCTGTTCCACAACCGGCTGGGTCTGCGCGCCGGGATCGAGCAGCACATGTCGTTCCTGGCGGCCCGCGCCGTCGCCGGCCTCGCCGACTCCCGGAG
The DNA here is from genome assembly GCF_040659615.1 of Nonomuraea sp. NPDC049784. Lineage (NCBI taxonomy): Bacteria > Bacillati > Actinomycetota > Actinomycetes > Streptosporangiales > Streptosporangiaceae > Nonomuraea > Nonomuraea sp. NPDC049784. The sequence continues at coordinate 13,935 of NZ_JBFAMX010000245.1, read as the reverse complement.
GTGGTCCCCCTGACCGGCTCGCCCGTATCCGACACTCCCACCTGGCATTGCGTGCACGTCTACTACCACGCGCCGGACAAGGACGGCCTGCTGCTGGACGCCGTACGGCCGCTGCTCGACGGACTGGGCGGCCAGGTGGAGGCGGCGTACGTACTGCGCCACTGGCGGCAGGGCCCGCACCTGCGGATCAACGTCAAGGCGGCGCCGGCTGTCTGGGAGCAGGTCGTGCGCCCGCGTGTGGACGAGGTGGTCGGCGCCTACCTGCGCGAGCACCCCTCGACGGCCGCGCTCGACCCGGCCGCGAGCCTGGCCAGGCACCGCCTGCTCGCAGTGCGGGAGCAGGAGCGCGGGCCGCTCACGCCGTGGCCGCCGGACAACTCCATCCACGACGCGCCGTACGACTCGCGCCGGCACGTGCTCGGCAGCGACGAGGCGGTGGACCTGCTCACCGCGTTCTACGCCGATGCCACCCCGCTGCTGTTCGGCATGCTGGAGCACGTGCGCGCGGGCCGCGACAGCAAGGTCGGGCTGGCGCTGAGCCTCATGCTGACCGTCGCGCACACCTCGCAGCGCATCAACCACAGCTACCTGTCGTACCGGATGCACGCGGAGGGATTCATCACGTGGGCGGCCGACCCGGAGGGCGTCCGCGCGTCTTTCGAGGAGAGCTTCCGGGAACGGCGCGCGGCGATGACGGAGCGCGTGCGGGACGTCGTCGCCGCCCTGGACGACCCCGCCGCCCCGCCCGTACCGTTCGTACGGGAGTGGGCGGTGCTGCTGGAGCAGTACCGGCGGCGGGCCGGAGCGCTGTTGGACGACGGCCGGCTGGTCCAGCCGATGACCGAGCCGGGCGAGGCGTTCCGGGTGCGGCCCGGCGACCCGCCCGCGCCGCACCGCGAGCCGAACGAGCTGCAACGCCTGGTCTTCGAGAACCCCGCCTACCATGAGGCGATCTTCACCGACCCGGCCTTCCTGCGCTATCGGGTGCTGCTCAACTACACGTACCTGCACCTGACCCGGCTCGGGCTCACCCCGCTCGACCGGTTCAGGACCTGCCACCTGCTGGCCGACGCGGTGGAGGACGTCTACGGCCTGTCGGGGCTGGACACACTGCGCCGGTTCGCCGGCCGCCCCTCAGTCGCCGGGTGACACGGGTCCCGCCGCACCACGGCGTCGTGCCCGCCCTGACAAGCGTGTGAGGACCGGCGGTGTCGGGCGTGATGGTCACGGTGGGCGTGTCCGGAGCGTCTCACCGGAGTCGAGGCGGTCGCCGTACGCGACGACGTCCTGCGCGCCGTTGGGTGAGAAGGTGAACTCGCCGGGCACGCCGGCGCATCACCCCGCAGACGGCGCCGGCCGGGGTATGTCGCCGTCAGCTCGAACGTGCTGGGCCGGAGCCCAGAAGCGCTCGTAGTTGCCGGTGGTCGACAGTGAGCGTGGCTCGGCGCGGTCGAGGTACAGGACGCCGTTGAGGTGGTCGGTCTCGTGCTGGGCGATCCGCGCCGGCCAGCCGGACAACTCCACGTCGTACGCGCGCCCGCCCCCATCGGAGGCCGACAGCCGGACCCGGGCGTGGCGCGGGACGACGGCGGTCAGTCCCTCGACGCTCAGGCATCCCTCGTAGAACGCGTGGTACCGGGACCCCAGGGGAGTGACGACGGGGTTGACGAGTTCCAGCGGCGGCTGGGGCACGCGCTCCCGCTCCGCGGCGATCTCCGGCGGCACATCGGCGGGGTCCTCGATGACGGCCAGCGCCAGCGGGATGCCGATCTGCGGCGCGGCCAGCCCCACCCCGACGCCCGGCAAGTGCCGGAACATTCCGTCGAGCAGCTCGCGCAGCAGGCCGTCGGGGAGCTGGCCGTCGTACGGCTCGGCCGGGCGGCGCAGCACGGGGTCGCCGACCTGGGTGATGGACCAGGGCCGGGGCGCCGCCAGCAGGGCGTGCACCCGCTCGGCCAGTTCCTCGCCGCCGCTCACCGCGGGCCTCCCGCCGCGCTCGAGCGCGGGCCGTCGCCGACGGCGTACCGGTGTTCCATGCGCAAGGGGTCCTTTCGGGCAGCAGTCGCTCAACAGACGATAGAGCACGCGCGTGCCGGATCACGGCGCCGCCACCGGCACCCGCACGTCCTGGAACGGAGCGAGGCCGGTCGCGGACCTGCTCACGCGGCCAGGTGCTCCCTGGTCGTGACAGGCGCCATCCACATCTCACATCGTGAGACATTCCTTGACTTCCACATTACCTACTTGAAATATAGGTAATGTGCCAAATGTAATCCTGGCCGCCCGCCGCGTGATCGACTTCATGTACGTGGACAGCAGCCTCTGTTAGTGCGCGGTGATTCCTCTCGCGCATCGCCGCGCTGGAGATGTCTCCGGTCGCCCCAGATCAAGGGCACCTCATCGTGTCCGGTGGCCGCACGCCGCCGGTTTCGCTTGTCGCTTCATCCCACTGTTAGGGGCTCGTCATCGTCATGTGGAAATCTCGTCGGCGCGTGCATGTCGCGGTCCTGGCCTTGGCCGTCTCGCTCTTCGGCCTGACCGCCGCCTGCGGCACTTCGTCCGCTGCTGGTGGCGGATCCTCGTCCTCCGCTGGGGCGGGAGCGGTGCTCAAGTTGCAGGATCCGGGCAACGCCGGGCCTCTCGCCTACGCCAAACGTGAAGGCATCCTGGAGAAACGGCTCGAGGCTGTCGGCGCGTCTGTCGAGTGGGGCGGCTCCTACGCCTCCTTCACTGCGACCATCGACGCGGTGCGCTCGGGATCGGTGAACGTCCTCGCGGGCGCCATCTCGCCAGCCGTCGGCTACCTGGCGAACAGTCCGGACATCAAGATCTTCTCGGTCACCGACCCGATCACCGATCCGGCCGCGCCGCAGACCGATGGGCTGGTAGTACGGCCCGACAGCCCGATCAAGTCCGTGAAGGACCTGGTCGGCAAGCAGGTCGCGGTGAACAAGGGCGGCAAGGGCGAGTATCTGCTGCTGGTCGCCCTGGAGAAGGCCGGGGTTCCGGTCGACCAGGTCAAGCGCGTCTACCTCAACCCCGACCAGGGGGCCGCGGCCTTTGCGACGGGCAAGGTGGACGCCTGGTGGGCGATCGTCAAGGCCTACCCCGAGGCAGTGGCCAAGGGCGCCCGGGTGATCGTGCATGGACGCGATCTGGACGACAAGGACCTGAGCATTCTCGCCGCGCGCAGCGAACTGCTCGAACAGCACCCCGAGGCGGTCCGCGTCTATCTCCAGGTCCTGCAGGAGTTGACCGAGGAGGCCAAGAAGACGCCGGAGAAGTTCGAGAACGTGTTCCTCGATCAGGGACCGACAGCTGTGAGCGGCGCGCGACTGGCGCAGAACATCGCCACGGCCAGGTACGCGAACATCCCTCGCTACGCCACCAAGGACGACGGCGCCAACCTCCAGCAGGTGGCCGACCTGTTCCGTAAGTACGGCGTGGTGTCCGCGGCCGCCGACCCGGCGAACGTTCTCTTCGACCTGAAGGCGGCAGCGGGATCACCGTCGCCGGCTTCGGCCGGGTGACGGCCATGACCATGGAGAAGGTGCACAAGTCAGTTGTGACAGAAGGACGGCGGGGCCTTGGAAGTCCGCCCGATGCCGGCGCCTCCGCTCTGGAGACCCCCAGGTATCTCGGTAGCAGGCGTCGCGCTCCGGTGCTGTCGGCGGGCGTGCGTATCAGCGTGCCGCTGCTGCTGCTCATCGCCTGGTGGTACGGGTCGAGCAGCGGACGCATCCCACCGGACGTGCTGGCCGCCCCGTCCTCCGTCGTCGGCGCCTTGCGCGAGCTGATCGCGACCGGCCAGCTCACCGACTACCTGCTCGCCTCCGCGCATCGGGCCGGGCTGGGCGTGCTCGTCGGCGGCGGGATCGGCCTGCTGCTCGGTGCCGCCGCCGGAATCTCGGCACTGGGCGAGGAACTGGTCGATCCGACCATGCAGATGATGCGGGCTGTTCCGTTTCTCGCTCTCGTCCCGCTGTTCATCTCCTGGTTCGGGGTCAACGAGACTTTCAAGATCGTCCTGGTCGCGGTGTCGGCGGCCATCCCGATGTACACCTACACCTACCTCGGCGTCAGGAACGTAGACCGCAAGGTCGTCGAGGCGGCGCGTGGCTTCGGCCTGCGCGGTCATCGGCTGGCGCTCGGTGTCATCATTCCGAGCGCGCTGCCCAACATCCTGATGGCGCTGCGCATCTGCCTGTCGGTCTCACTCACCGGACTGATCGCGGCCGAGCAGATCGGAGCGACCGAGGGCATCGGCTACCTGGTCACGCTGGCCCAGCAGTACTTCAGGCCCGATTACATGGTGCTCTGCATCCTCATCTACGCCGGCCTCGGACTGATCTTCGACGGTGCGATCCGGCTGGCGGAGCGTCTGGCCATGCCCTGGCGCCGGCACGTGGTCGCCCGATGAGTGGGAGGTCGCGATGACCGAGCCGACGATCGGCAAGCAGCACGCCGACGACGACCTGGCCGTACAGATCAGCGGGCTGCACAAGGCCTTCGGCGCGAAGAGCGTGCTGTCCGGGGTCGACCTGGAGATCCGCAAGGGCGAGTTCTTCGCCCTCCTCGGCCCGAGCGGCACCGGGAAGACCACCCTCCTCCGCATCCTGGCGGGCCTGGAAGTCCCAGACGCCGGCACCGTGTTGGCGGCCCGCCGCCGTACGACGGTCTACCAGGAACCCCGGCTCATCCCGGCCAGAAAGGTGCTCGCCAACGTCACCCTCGGACTTCCGGCCGCCGCCCGGGACCCGGGGCGCCGGGCTCTGGCCGAGGTCGGGCTGGACGGGTACGGCGGGGCCTGGCCGGCGACCCTCTCCGGCGGAGAGGCGCAGCGGGTGGCCCTCGCCAGAGCCCTGGTCCGCGATCCGGAGGTGCTCCTGCTCGACGAGCCGTTCGCCGCGCTGGACGCGCTGACCCGGCTCCAGATGCAGGAGTTGGTCGCGGAGCTCTGCGCCCGGCACCGTCCGGCGGTCGTCCTCGTCACGCACGACGTGGATGAGGCCGTACGGCTGGCGGACCGGGTCGCAGTGTTGCGGGACGGGACGCTGGCCGTCGACCAGACGATCGGCCTGCCCCACCCCCGGGACCGCAACAGCCCTTCGTTCGTCGACTACCGCCGGCTGTTCCTGAGCCACCTGGGCGTCGTCCCGGCCTCTCACTAGCCCCCGGACGTCGTTCCCGGATTCACCTCGCATCGCTTCGACGTAGACGTAGGAGTCTCATGTCATCCATAGACAAGATCTGGTACACCCGCTGCCCTGTCCCCACTGCCAGCGGCCTCGCACACAACCAGGGCTGGCTGGCGGAGGAGTTCCAGGTGGCCGGACTGGACGTCGGCATCCTTCAGGACGCGGGACCGGAGCTGGCCAAGCACCATTTCGATCACCAGCTTCTGGGGCTGTTCAGGGAGGGCGGCAACGTGCCCGCGCTGGCGGCCCGGTCGGCGGGCGCCCCGACCCGGCTGATCGGACTGACCTGGATCGAGGAGTGGCAGTCCATCCTGGTCCGGGCCGGCTCCGGCATCCTCGGCGCCGCGGACTTGGCCGGTGCGCGGGTCGCGCTACCCGCGTGGGCCGAGACCCGGGCCAAGAGTTTCCCCCGCGCAATGGCCCTGCACGGGATCAAGGGCGCACTGTCGCAGGGCGGGCTGACCCTCGACGACGTCACGTTCGTGGAGGTGACTGCGCAGTCCAGCCCGTCGGTCGGCCGGGACGCGGGCGTCCGGGCGTTCTCCTGGCCGGGCATCGCCGAGTTGGCCCGCGGCGAGGTGGACGCCGTGTACGCCAAGGGGGCCCGAGCCGCGGAGCAGGCCAAGGAGATCGGGGCCGTCGTCGCCGCCGACCTGGATGCGCACCCCGACCGCCGTACCAGAGTGAACAACGGCACCCCCAGGCCGATCACCGTGCACGAACGGCTCCTGGACGAGCACCCCGATCTGGTCATCGGGTTCCTGACCCAGACGCTGCGCGCGGCCGACTGGGCGCGGGACAACCTCGACCGGGTACGCGAGATCCTCGCCGGCGAGACGCGGTCCGGGGCGGACGCCGTGGCCACCGCCTACCGGGGCGACTTCCACCACTCGCTCCACCCTGACCTGTCGCGGGAGCGGCTGGACCTGCTGCGCATCCAGAAAGACTTCCTGCTGGTACACGGCTTCCTCGACGCTGACGTGGACCTCGACGCGTGGGTTGCCCGCGAACCACTCGCATTGGCCCGCGAGCGTCTCGACACCTCGGCGGCGCAGAGCGGTCAGCAGGGCCCGGTACAGAGCGACTCCTCAACCGCTGCGCCGGTCCGGCCCGCTGGGGCGGTGGCGTGATGGCGGCGTACCCGGACTTCCTGGTCACGGTGCCGACCCAGGGCGACGGGCGTGACCCACTGCGGCGGGACCGAGGGGAGTGGCAGCCCGGCGCACGCCGCCCCCTACCCCCGTTCGTCACCGATCTGCGGCCCGGCGCCCTCGGCCCGTTCGACCACCTCGCCCAGATCGGCCGGGCCGCGGAGACAGCGGCGATCGGCGGAGCGTTGGTGCCGTTCGATCCCGCCGGTGAGGAGTCCTTGGTGGTCGCCGCCGGCCTGCTCAGACAGAGTCGTCACCTGCGTGTCGTGGCCGGGTTCCACCCCGGGATCGCCACACCCGTCTACGCGGCCAAGTTCTCCGCCTCCCTCCAGCGGTTCACCGACAACCGGCTCGGCTGGCAGCTCGACGTCGATCTCGACCCGGCCGTCGCACGATCGCAGGGGGACTTCCTTCGGGGCGCGGACCGATACGCGCGGGCCGAGGAGTTCCTCACCGTGGCCAAGGGCGTGTGGCACGAGGAGGGCTACACGTACGAGGGTCGCTTCTACCAGGTGCTCGCGGGTGGCTTCCAGTCACCGAACTCGGGCCTGCCGTTCCCTCGCCTCTACCTGACCGGCACCTCGCCGGAGGCGCTGGCACTCTCGGCACGCCACGCCGACGTGCACCTGTTCACCGCGGACCAGGACGTCGAGACCGGCATCGGCGAACTGGCCGCACAGTCGGCGCAGGAAGGGCGTCCCGTCGAGTACGGCCTGCGGCTTCCCGTCCTGGCACGGGATGACGACGACGAGGCGTGGGCGGAGGCCCGCCGGTTGTGGGACCTCGCCGGCGGCGTGGGGGAGGGCTTGCCCGACCCGGACCCGCGTACCCGCCTGTGGGGAGGGTTCGGCCAGATCGCCGATTCCGGCCCGTTCGGCCTGGTCGGCTCGTACGAAACCGTCGCAGCCGGACTCCGCGGCTACCTCGACCAGGGTGTCACCACCTTCGTCCTGGAATCGCGGCCGCACATCGAGGAAACCTACCGGCTGGGCGAGCGGCTGCTGCCGCTGTTCGCTAAGGAGATCGAGCATGCCCATTGACATCTACTGGCGGATCGGCACCCACGGTGACCAGCAGTCGCTGCGGCGCCGGGTGTCCAGCCGAGGGGAGTGGGCGCCGGTAGTGCCGGGCAGCCTCACTCCCGGGGTGCGAAACGGCCGCCGCGACGGGTACTCCTACGTCGAGCACATGGCCGATGTCGCCAGGGCCTCGGAAAGCTCCGGGTTCGTCGGCGGCCTGCTGCCGTCGTTCCCCTTCACCGACGATCCGTGGGCCGCGGCCGCGGCCCTGGCCCGCGAGACCACCACCTACCGTTTCATGATCGCCTACCAGCCGGGCTTCCTCCATCCGGTGCAGGCGGCTCGGATGTCGGCGAGCCTGCAGCGGGCGACCGGCGGGCGGGTCGTCTACAACATCATCTCGGGCGGTGGCGGTCCCGCCCAGCTGTGGTGGGGCGACCGGGTCGACCACGATGACCGGTACGCCCGTACCTCGGAGTTCCTCGACGTGCTCAAGGGCGTATGGAGCGGTGGCCCGTTCGATTACCAGGGCCGCTTCTACCAGGTCGAGGGGGCGGGGCTGCCCGAGCCGCTCGCGCGGCAGCCCTTCCCGGAGATCTACTTCTCCGGCTCGTCCAAGGCCGCGATCGAGGCGGCGGGCCGGCACGCTGATTACTACCTGTCGTGGCTCGAGCCCTTCCCCGCGTTGGCGGCCAAGTTCGCCCAGGTTCGCGAGCACAGCACCGCGATCGGGCGGGCTCCGAAGTTCGCCGTACGCATCGACGTGCTCGCCCGCGAGACCGAGCAGGCGGCATGGGACGAGATCCGGCGCGGCTGGGTACACGTCGACCCGGCGGCGCTGCGCAGCGCGGACGGCGACTCCGTCGGGTGGCTGCGCAGCCAGTCGTTCGTCTCCTGGCCGGTACGCGACTACCGGGAACTGGAGGTGTCGCCCAACGTCTGGGGTGGCTTCCACCTGCTCCGCGGCGGTCCCGCGTTCGGACTCGTCGGCAGTTACCAGCAGGTCGCCGAGCGGCTCGACGAGCTGATCGGCATCGGCGTCGACGCCTTCATCCTCGCCGGGGTGCCACATCTCGAAGAGGCGTACCGCGTCGGCGAAGAGGTGCTTCCGCTGCTCCGCGGTCACGACATCCGCCAGAACTCCTCGCAGTCCCCGGTACCGGTAACGAAAGGATCCATCTGATGAGCGTTCGCGTCGGTTACTTCCCCAACAACAACTCGCTCTGGGTGCTGCGGCACCGGGGCATTCTGGAGCGTTCCCTGCCCGAGGTGGAGTGGGTGGACCTGCGCAGCCTCCCGCAGGGTGACCGTCCCGCCCCGACCGAGGGGCTCCCCTCCGTGCACGGTGACCGTCTTTTCGACGGCGGTTACGACTTCATCGGCACCGGCTCCACACCTCCGGTCACCGCGCAGGGCAAGGGGCACGACATCGTGTACGTTGCGATCTCCGGCTCGCGTCATGAGAACGGCCGGCTGGTCGTGCACGAAGACTCCCCGATCAACTCGCCGGCGGATCTCAAGGGCAAGCGGGTCGCGCTCGGGCATGGCTCCTGGCAGACCACGCTCCTGCTGTTCGCCCTCGACCGGGCAGGGCTGACGTGGAAGGACATCGAGCCGGTCGACGCGTACGGGGACGCCGCCCAGCTGTTCCTGGACCGCGCAGTGGACGCATGGGTCGGTTCATACCCGGCCCTCACCCGCGTCGAGCAGGAAGCCACCACCCGGGACCTCGTCGCCACGGACGGACTGTTCAGCCACCGCTCGCTCTGGTTCACCCGCCGTGACTTCGCCGAGCGGCACCCCGAAGAGCTCGCCGCCATTGTCGCCGCCCTCCAGGAGTCCGACGCCTGGATCCAGCAGAACTACCGGGCCGCGGCGGAGTTGTTCGCCGCGGACGACGGCGGGGATGTCGACGCCTGGGAACATGCCCTGCGCCACCGTCCGTTCGGGCTGCACCCCGTCAGCGAGGACTTCGTCGCCGAGCAGCAGCGCGCCGCAGATCTCTTCCACGCCAGCGGCCTGATCGACCGGAAGATCACCGTAGCCGAGGCCGTTCTCCCCGAGATCGCCCGACTGGTGGAAGCGGCTCGGGTTCCGTAACGCACGGGTGGCGTACCAGGCCCCCGGTCTCAACGAACCTGTCATCGTGCGCCAAAGCTTCCGACCTTTTCCGTCCTTTCTGTCCGAATTGGGGTATCCGACCTTAAGACCGCGGCCCGGCATGGGAGCGGTCGTCGATAGGGGAGGAACAATGCGAGCTGAGGGACAGCTGAGTCCTGAGATGCAGCGATGCATCGACGCATGCATGGAGAGTCACAGCTCCTGCGAGCAGACCATGAGCTACTGCCTGAAGCAGGGTGGCCGCCATGTCGACATGGCGATGATGGGCGCGCTCATGGACTGTTCCGACATCACCCGCCTGTGCGCGGACATGATGATGCGCCAGTCCCCGATGGCGATGGAGATGGCCCGGATGTGTGCCCAGGTGGCCACCAAGTGCGCCGAGGCGTGCATGGCCATGAGCGAGGACTCGACGATGAAGCGCTGTGCCGAGAAGTGCAAGGCCTGTGCCGACGCGTGCAAGGCCATGGCGGCCATGCCGGCCTGAGAGGCCTGCCCAACCGAGTCCCGGCCGGTGCCTTTTCCGATCATCGCGAAAGGCATCGGCTGGGACCCTGTACCGCGTCAAAGCGCCGTCGCGACGGCTCTGAGCGGTGGTTTGACTTGCCTGGCAGGAAAGTGATGTGTTAACTTTCCTGCCAGGCAAGTCAAACTGCGGAGGAATCAGAATGAGCCACGCCGAGGACGCCCAAGCCAGCCTCACGGAGATCGCCAAGCGCCGTAACCAGGTCATCGACGGCGCATCCCGCGGCCGACACCGCGGCTGGGACGCCACTGGCATGCTCGCGATGATCGCCGGCTTCGCGGCACTGGATCTTCCCGTGCCCTCAGCCCTGAAGCTGAGCCTCCTTGGCGTCGCCCTGGTCGCCGCCCTGGCCTGCTTCACCCGCGCCGGCCGCCGCAGCAAAGCGGTCATGCACCAATCCCAGCTGACCGGCCGATTCTGGGCCGTCCTCGGCGGCGTCGCGCTCGCCGCCGGTGCCCTCGCCTTCGCTGGGATGTGGCTGGTCGAGCGGATAGACATCCCGCTCCGCTACACCTTCATGGGCGCGATACTCGCCGCCCTCATCGCGGCCGCCGGACCACTGTACCGGGCGTTGCTGCACCGGGCGACGGCGTGACCACGCCACCCGGCTTCGATGAGCTGATCCATCCGCCGACCCGACTGGGCCTGATGGCGCTCCTCGCGGCAACCGAGTGGGCCGAGTTCAGCTTCCTCAAGGAGAGCCTCGAACTCACCGACTCCGCGCTCTCCAAACAGGTCTCGACCCTCACCGAGGCCGGGTACGCGGAGGTCCGCAAGGAAGGCGCCGGCCGCCGGCGCCGCACCTTGGTCATGCTGACCCCGCAAGGCCGGACAGCCTTCGACGGCCACGTCGAGGCCCTGCGACAACTGGTCAGCCGGGCACCGTCGGCTTCCACAGCCAGCGTCCATCCGCGCTAGACGCCCCCGCGGCGGGCCTGTCATGGGGCCGCGGTCATAGTTGCGTGCCTGCAGGCTGGGCCTCCGCCCGCGCGATGCGCGCTTTCACGTCGCGGAAGTGCAGCCGCATCGCCTCCCGGGCGGCCTCGGCGTCCCGGGCGCGAAGCGCCGCCACGATCCGGCGGTGGTTGACGGCGATCTCCGCGGTCCGTTCCTCCGGCGGGCCGAGCGTCGGCTCGACCTCGTGGTAGACGTCCCAGAACAGGCCGATCAGCTGCAGCACCAGTTCGTTGCCGCACGACTCGTACAGCAGCGCGTGGAACGCCCGATCGGCTTCCCGGTCCCGATCCATGCCATTGGCCAGGGCGTCCAACGCGGCGAGCCGGGGGGCGCTGGTGCTCTGGGCCACCTGGCCGATCAGCCCGGTCTCGAGCAGCTCGCGGACCTCGACCAGATCGTTCAGCGCGCGGATCCCGCCCGGCCCCGAACGCACCCGGAAGGCAAACGACGGGGTCAGTGCGTCGAGCGACGCGTGCCCGACGAACGTCCCATGACCGTGCCGGATCTCGACGATGCCCAACGCCCGCAGGGCCCGCACGGCCTCGCGGACGCTGTTGCGGCTCGCCCCGAGCAGCTCCATCAATTGCACTTCGGTCGGCATCGGTGACCCGGGGGCCAGTCCGCGCTCGTGGATCAGGGCGACGATGCGCTCTTGAAGCGACGCGCCGTCACGTGTAGGCATGCCACCTCCAGGCTCGTCGAAGACCTTGCGTCAAACATCCCACCTCCCGGTCCCGGAAGGCCAGCCGGGGCAGGAAAGTTTACGCCGACGACATAGATGGCCCATCGGACGAACATGGCTTGTTCGCACGCTTGTTTATGGACATAGGATGTCCTATGTGTACCTATCGGATAGCGGGGCGTCGTGGAGACATTGACGCCGGGGGCGCTTGGCGGCACCTGGGGTACGGTCCTGCTGCCCATCCGGGACGACGAGTCGATCGACTGGGCACGCCTTGAGGCGGCGCTGGACGTGCTCGTCGCCGTGGGGCTCGACGGCCTGTACGCGCACGGCACCGCGGGCGAGTTCCACGCGCTCGGCGAGGACGAGTACGACCGCGTCAACGCGCTGCTGGCCGAGCAGTGCGAACGGCACGGGCTGCCGTTCCAGATCGGCGCCAGTCACATGAGCGCGCAGACCTGCCTGGCCCGGGTGGCCCGCGCGCGGGCGCTCCGTCCCGGTGCGATCCAGGTGACGCTGCCGGACTGGTTGCCGCTGTCGCGCCGCGAGGTGGTGCGCTTCCTGGCCCGCGTCGCGGCCGCCGCCGACCCGGTGCCGCTCGTGCTGTACAACCCGCCGCACGCCAAGACGCAGGTGCCGGCCGACCTGTATCCGGTGATCCGCCGCGAGGTTCCCGCGGTCATCGGGATCAAGGTGGCCGGCGGTGACGCGCGGTGGTACGCGGAGATGGAGCGCCACGCGGCCGGCCTCGCCGTCTTCGTCGCCGGCCACGACCTGGCGACCGGACGGCGGCACGGTGCAGCCGGCTCCTACTCGAATATCGCCGCCCTCAACCCGGCCGGCGCCATGGCATGGCAGCGGATGATGGTCGCTCAACCCGATGCCGCGCTCGATGTGGAGCAACGGATCCGCGAGTTCTTCGCCGCGCATGTCCAGCCGCTCCAGCGCAGCGGGTACGCCAACGCCGCGCTGGACAAATTCCTGGCCCACCTCGGCGATTGGGCCGACATCGGCACTCGGGTCAGGTGGCCGTACGACTCGGTCGACGCCTCGCTCGCCGTACGGCTCAGGCCACTGGCCCGGGCACAACTGCCCGAGCTCTTCCCGGGGGAGTAGCGGGCACCCACGGGACGTAGGACGTCCTTCGCTGCCCGGTAATCCATGACCGGCAATCAGATACCGTCAAAGCGCGGCGATGACGCCCACCGGGACCCGCGAGCGCCATCGCCAAGCGATTCGTGTCCCCTTAGCTGACGTGATCGAACGGCAACCGCAGCCCAAGCCGACCGCCGATCGGGAGGTTCCTCTGTCGGATCAGGTCCAGCTCGGCGTCGGTGAGGGCGCGCCGGTAGACGCGTACCTCGTCCAGCGTCCCGCGGAAGCGGTCCACACCGTCCAGCCGCTGTCCGATGTGGATTCCCTGGAGCCCGAACTCCTTGCCGAGGGTCAGCGAACCGGCCGGCGCCGCCGCCGACGAGACCTGTACACCGTCTACCAGGAGCCGGAGCTCGCCGCCTACCCGCTGGAGCACCACGAAGTGCCACTGCCCGTCGTTGTACGCGCTCGGCGACTGTACGGTCACGTTGAACCGGTCGACGGTGAGGACCGCCCGGATGCGGTTGCTGGCCGGTTCGGCCCGCAGCCACAGCGCCGGCGGGTTGGTGCCCCGGTTCACCCGGTGGAACCAGAGGATCGTGTGCGCGCCGGCCTGCTCCGAGTACCGGATCCAGGAGGTCAGCGTGAAGTCCTTCGCGCCGAGGTCGATGGATTCGTTGAACGCCACCTCCACCCGGTCGTCCACCCGGTCCAGGGCCAGCCCGTTGCCGAACCGCCCGTCGGTGGTCTGCGCACCACCGCGGACATACGCCGCGTTGCGGTACGGCGACTCGTCCGGCGTCGTCGGGCCGGGCGCCGGGGGTCCGGGGATGCCAGGCGGGGTGCCGTTCGGCGTCTCCAGGTAGGCCTCGTTGAACCGCGCGAACCGGATCTGCTCGTACGGCGTGATGTTGCCGGCCTCGTACATCAGGGCCGCCTCGTCGCCGTCCAGACGCACCATGTCCGAGTACGCCGACGGCCCCCAGTAGAAGACCTTGCCCTCGTCCCAGGTCTCGAAGCGGCGCCCCTCGTCGTAGGACGACCTGATCCCCATCGCTTCCCGGGCACCCGGGTGCATCGGCGAGGAGAAGAGGATGCGCTCTTCGCTGAACCGCAGCAGCGACGCCTGAACGTCGGTCGTCGCCAGCGCCGGCATGGTGCGGAACGGCGCGTCCCACGTCTCGCC
>NZ_JBFAMX010000244.1:0-14773 GCF_040659615.1 Nonomuraea sp. NPDC049784 | reverse complement strand
GTCCGCCGGTGTGACCGCGACCAGGCGGGCCTGCAGGCTCGGCTTGGTTCCGGGTGTGGGATCCAGCATGAACCGGCCGACGAAGCGGCCGTTTCCGGACGTCCGCAGCTCGACCTCCGTGTCGGACAGCCCTCGCCGGTCGACGTTCCAGCGTTTGCGACCCCAGGTCACGGTTCCGTCCTGTTCCAGGCGGGGGACGGCCGGTCAGGGTTGCCGTACTCGAAGCGGCAGCCCTGGAGGTGCAGCAGCTCGGTGAGCTGGGCTGTGTCGCGGTCGGCCTCCCGTCGGTTCCTTGGCGCTCTGGGCCAGCGTGGCCATGTCGCCGGTTCGCTGATGCGCCGTCAATATTGCGTCAGAATTACCGCGGCGCGCGTCCAGATTGCGTAGAAATTGGCGGCATTGTCATGCGACGCGCTTAGCGTCCTAGATGAAAGAGTTCTCGGAGGAGGAAACAGATGTCAAAGCTCGGGTTGCCCGTTCCCGGACCGCGTAGGCCCGTGTGCTTCAACGAGGTGGTGCAGGAATCGCGGTTCGCGGCGGAGCCCTGGTCGGCGACCACTCGTTTCCGGCCGGTGGCCTGCGTCGGTGGTGTGCCGCTCATGGACATCGTTGAGCGCTTCGGCACCCCGGCTTACGTGGTGGACGAGGCCGACGTGCGCGGGCGCTGCCGCGCCTTCCGCACCGCGCTCCCCGACGCCGACATCCTGTACGCCGCCAAGGCGTTCCTGTGCCGGGCGATGGCCACCTGGGTCCGGCAGGAGGGGCTGGGCCTGGACGTCTGCTCCGGCGGCGAGCTGGCCATCGCCCGGTCCGTCGGCTTCCCCGCCGACCGGATCGTCTTCCACGGCAACGCCAAGACCCCGCATGAGCTGGCCGAGGCGGTGGAGTACGGGGTCGGGCGGATCGTCGTCGACAACCTCGCCGAGGTCGTCCGCCTCGCGATGCTGGTCCCGCCGGGTCATCGGCAGAAGGTGCTGGTGCGGGTCATCCCGGACATCGAGGCGGGCGCGCATGCGGCGATCCGCACCGGTGGCGAGGGCCAGAAGTTCGGTCTGTCCATCGCCTCGGGAGATGCCGCCGCGGCCGTGGCCAGGGTGCTGCGCCAGCCGGAACTGCAGCTGGTAGGCCTGCACTGCCACCTCGGCTCCCAGATCCGCACCCTGGAGCCGTACGAGGAAGCAGCCCGGATCATGGTCGAGCAGTTCGCCGCCATCCGCGATGCGTACGGGATCGCCCTTCCCCAGCTTGACCTGGGCGGCGGGCAGGGCATCGCCTATCTGGAGGGTGAGCACGGGCTGACCCCGGACGAGTACGCCACGACGGTCACCAAGGCGATCGAGGAACGCTGTGCGACGCTGCACCTGCCCGTGCCCCGGCTGACCATCGAGCCGGGCCGGTCGATCAGCGGTCCGGCCGGCCTCACCCTGTACCGGGTCATCGCGGTCAAGCGCACCATCGACCGTACCCATGACCGCATGTTCGTCGCCGTCGACGGCGGGATGAGCGACAACCCCCGCCCGTCCCTGTACGGGGCCCGCTACGCCGCCCGCCTGATCGGCCGCCGGTCGGCCATGGCCGACCGCCCGGCCACCCTGGTCGGGCACCACTGCGAGGCGGGCGATGTCATCGCCGAGAATGTGCCGCTGCCCACCGACATCAAGCCCGGCGACGTCATCGCGGTGCCGGCGACCGGCGCCTACCACTACTCGATGGCCTCCACCTACAACCTGACCGGTCGCCCGCCCGTCATCGCGGTCGCCGACGGGGCCGCCCGCATGGTGGTGCGCCGGGAGGAGATCGACGACCTGCTGCGCCGGGACGTGGGACTGTGACGCGTATCCGGCCAGAACGTGGAGGCCGCCTGCGCATCCGCCCGGAGGCCGTCGTGCTCCTGGCGCTGATCGCCGTGGTCGCCCTTCTCACGCTGATCTAGTGCCATGCGCCGCATGCGGCTGACCCTGCCCGCGGCTTGGGGCGAGCGCGGGCCATGTGCCCGCCGGGCCGAGGACATGGCGCCGTGGTGACGGACTGCCGGATGCCGGCCGATGAGTTTCGCCGCTCCCGCTGGTCTACATTGCGAACATCGAGAAGGAGTGACCCACATGACCGAGCCCAAGACCAACACCCTCGAGGTGCCCAGCGGCATCCTGTACTACGACGTACGGGAGGCCGAGGCGAGCGGCGCGCCGATTCTGCTGATGATCGGATCGCCGATGGACGCCAGCGGGTTCACCGACCTGGCCGGGCGCTTTGGGGATCGTACGGTGGTCACCTATGACCCGCGCGGGATCGGGCGGAGCAAGCGGACCGACGGCGCCGTCGAGTCGACGCCCGAGCAGCACGCCGACGACCTGCACCAGCTGATCACCGTGCTCGGCGGCGGCCCGGTGGACATCTTCGCGAGCAGCGGGGGCGCCGTCAACGGGCTGGCGCTGGTGGCCCGGCATCCGGAGCAGGTGCGTACGCTCGTGGCGCACGAGCCGCCGGCCGCCCAGCAGCTGCCGGACAGGGAGCAGGCGCTGGCTGCGGTGGCGGACATTCGCCGGACGTATGAGCGCGAGGGTTTCGGGCCGGCGATGGCGAAGTTCATCGCGGTCACCAGCCTGCGGGGCGAGATTCCGGCCGACTTCGCCGATCAGGCCGTTCCGAGCCCGGCCGATCTCGGGATGCCGACCGAAGACGACGGTTCTCGTGACGACCCGTTGTTCGGACAGAACATCATGACCTGCACGCACTACGAGCACGACTTCGAGGCGCTACGCGCGGCTACGACGCGCGTCGTCGTCGGCGTCGGAGCCGAATCGGAGGGCGAGATGGCCTACCGCGCGGGCGTGGCGGTCGCCGAACGGCTCGGCACCGAGCCTGTGATCTTTCCCAGCCATCACGGCGGTTTTCTCGACGGCGAGTTCGGCATGAAGGGCGAACCCGACGCCTTCGCCGTCACGCTGCGCGGAATTCTGGCCGAGTAGGGGAGGGCCGATACCTCGTCGGCCTGATGCTCGGCATCCACCACCCACGCCGTTCCGCGCTCCGCCCGGATCGTGCCCGATGTTCGGCGCGGGCGACCGCGTCGGCGTCGTCGCCACGCAGCTCATGGCACTCCCGGCGCGAAGGGCACGGGCTCACCCAGGAACAGCTGGGCGAACTGGCCGATGTCGACCATAAGACGATTCGAGAACGGCATGTACAGCCCACACTTGGACAAGGTGTTCCAAATCGCCGCCGCGCTGCGGGTGCCAACCAGGGAACTGTTCGAGTGGAGTGGCGCTCCAGAACACGCTGATGTCCGGGGCTCCACGAGGAAGTCCGCGGAATCGACCAGGAAAGGCGGACGAGTCACTGGGTCGTGCGTTGCTGATCATCCTGGCGCCGCGGCCAGCGCGTATGCGCGTGACCATCCGCCCGCACCACGATCTCCAGGCCGCCGCCCGTTACCAGGCCGCCACCGACCCCGCCTGATCAACCTCGGCTCACCTACCTCACTAACACCTGGACCCTCACCACTACCACCCCATAGGCGGCGGACGGGCCACCTCATACCGACCAAGGCGGATGCCTTTCGCACGCCGGAGAGCGCACAATCGGCCTGTGGACGTGACGGACCCGGCTGCGCTCGGTCTTCCTGGAGGGGGCCGTCGTCTCGGGGCCCGGGGACGTATGAGGTGCCGGCAGCCAGGATGTCGGCACCCCGGGCGATCCGTTCCGGTGCTCAGGAGATCTCGGCGATCAGGTCGCCTTCGTCGAGGACGTCGCCCTCGCTGACGGCGAGCTTGGTAACGGTGCCCGCGGATTCGGCCTCGATGGGGATCTCCATCTTCATCGATTCGAGGATCACCAGAGGGTCTCCGGCGGCAACGTCGCTGCCTTCGGTCACCAGGACTTTCCATACGTTGGCCGCGATGTCCGCGGTGATGTGCTGGGCCATTGTGCCGGCTCCGTTTCAGATTCGGGGTTCAGTTTGGGGTCGGCGTGCGGAACGCATGAGCGTGACGACCGAGGTGCTGTAGGTGCCGCCGACGAAGGAGTCTTCGTCGAGGAGTTCGGTGAAGAACGGGAGGTTGTGCTTGGGCCCGGCGATGACGAACGACGCGAGGGCGGTGCGGGCCCTGGCCAGAGCGGCCTCCCGGCTGTCGGCGTGCACGATCAGCTTCGCCATGAGGGAGTCGTACGACGGGGTGACCTTGGCGCCCTCGGCGTACCCCGCGTCGACGCGGACGCCTTCACCGGCCGGTTCCACCCAGGTGGTGATCGCGCCGGGGCCGGGCAGGAACCGGACCGGGTCCTCGGCGTTGACCCGGAACTCCAGGGCGTGGCCGCGGGGCCGCAGTGCGGTCAGGTCCACCGACGGCGGCTGGCCCGCGGCGATGCGCAACTGCTCCTCCACCAGGTCGATGCCCCACACCTCTTCGGTGACGGGATGCTCGACCTGCAGTCGGGTGTTCATCTCGAGGAAGACGAAGTCCTGCGCTTCCGGCGAGCCGTACACGAGGCACTCGACGGTTCCGGCGTTGCGGTAGCCGACGGCCTTCCCGGCCTGGACGGCGGCGGCGAGCATGCGCTCGCGTAGGTCCTGGTCGAGCCCGGGCGAAGGGGTCTCCTCGACGAGCTTCTGGTTGCGGCGCTGCACCGAGCAGTTGCGTTCGCCCAGCGCGACGACGGTGCCGTCGGCCAGACCGAGGATCTGTACCTCGACGTGCCGGGCGTCCGGGTAGTACCGCTCAAGCAAGACGCCCGGTTCGCCGAACATCCGCTCGGCGAAGCCGGAGACGGCCGTATAGTGCCTGCGAAGGCTGGCCTCGTCGTCGGCCACGGCCATGCCCATGCCGCCGCCTCCCGCCGACGCCTTCACCATCAAGGGGTAGCCGATCGCCG
The DNA here is from genome assembly GCF_040659615.1 of Nonomuraea sp. NPDC049784. NCBI lineage: Bacteria > Bacillati > Actinomycetota > Actinomycetes > Streptosporangiales > Streptosporangiaceae > Nonomuraea > Nonomuraea sp. NPDC049784. The sequence continues at coordinate 9,901 of NZ_JBFAMX010000244.1, read as the reverse complement.
TCGCGGCTTCGATCGCGGCGGCTTCACCGGACACCGGTTCTGCCGTCCCGGGGGCGACGGGCATGCCCGTGGCGGCGACCGCGTTGCGGGCGTTGATCTTGTCGCCCATCAGCTCGATGACCGCCGGGGGCGGTCCCACCCAGATCAGGCCGGCGTCTTCCACCTGGCGGGCGAATCCGGCGTTCTCCGACAGGAATCCGTAGCCTGGATGGATCGCCTCGGCCCCGCTTCGCCGCGCGGCGTCGAGGATCCGGTCCGCGTTGCGGTAGGACTCCGCGGGAGCGGCGGGGCCTATCTGCACCGCCTCGTCGGCCTCGCCGACGAAGGGCAGGCCGCCGTCGACGTCGCTGTGCACGGCGATGGTGCGGATGCCGAGCCGCCTGGCGGTACGGATGATCCGTCTGGCTATCTCGCCCCGGTTGGCGACGAGCACGCTCTCGATCATGATCGTGTTTCCTCCGGCGCTGCGAGAATCTCACGCAGCGGCACCTGGTCGATCCCGTGCTTGGTGAGGGCCTGGTGCACCGCGGCCGCGGTTTCCACGCCGTTGGGCGCGTCACCGTGCAGGCACAACGAGACGATGTCGATGTCGATCTCGGTGCCGTCCTTGGCTGTGACTCTCTTCTCCGTCACCATGCGTACCGCGCGCCGGGCGACCAGGCCCGGGTCCCAGGCGAGCTTGATCGGTTCGATGATGAGGCGCGCGGAGGCGTCGTAGTGGAGGTCGGGGAAACCTTCGGGGACCAGCTGGACGCCTTCGGCTGCCACCGCGTCGCCGGTCGTGAGGTTCAACAGCATCAGCGGCAGGGTGGGATCGATCTTGGCCACGGCGCGGGCGACGGCGGCGGCCAGGTCGGGATCTTCCGAGGCCATGGCGTACAACGCCCCGTGGGGTTTGACGTGGGCGAGGCGGCCACCGGCCGCGCGCACGAAGGCGTCAAGCGCGCCGATCTGGTAGAGACAGTAGTCCTCGAGGTCGCTCGGCGGGATGACCATGCGCCGCCGGCCGAAGCCCATCAGATCGGGGAGTGCGACGTGTGCGCCGATCCCGAGGCCCTTGCCGACCGCGGCCTCCACGGTGCGTCGCATGGTCGGCGGGTCGCCCGCGTGGTAGCCGGTGGCGATGTTGACCGAGGTGAGATACGGCATCATGCCGAGGTCGTCGCCCAGCGTCCACCGGCCGAAGCTCTCCCCCATGTCGCAGTTGACGTCGATCCAGGGCATTACAGCTCCTCGTAGTGGCTGGGGTCGGTCGTGTAGTCCAGGCGGGCGGAAAGGGCCAGCGCCTCATCGAGCGGCACTTCCCGGAACCTGACGGTGTCGCGGCCGGGCCGGAGCTGGCCGATCTTCCACAGGCCCGCCTGGACGACGGTGCCGATCACGGTGAAGCCGCCGGCAGTCGGCCCGTCCGGCCCGAGGATGACCGGAACGTCGCCGTTGGTGTTGATCCCACCGATGGGATAGCTGCCGTCCAGGACGTTGGACGGGTGACCGCCGGCCACCCCGCCGGAGGACCGGGCCCAACGGAAGCGATGGGAGTTGAGCCGAGTGCCGACCCGGTTGGAGTTGAGATCCACCTTCCACGTGGCGGCCAGCAGATCCTTCCAGTCCTGTTCCGTGAGGAAGTCCGGGTCGGCGTGCGGGCCGCGCATCACCTCGATCTCCCAGTCGTTCGCGGGCGTGGGCCGCAGCGAGGTCGGCACCCGGAGCGGGGCGGGCGGCGGCACCGGGTTGCCGTGCAGCACGTCGCCCTTGGCCAGGGCCCTGCCCTCCACGCCGCCGATGCCGCCCATGGTGTAGGTGGCACGCGACCCCATCACCACGGGGACGTCGATGCCGCCCGCCACCGCCAGATACACGCGGAAGCCGGGACCTCTGATGATCGAGATGGCGATCGTGTCTCCTGGCGCCACATGTACGGTCTCCCACAACGGCATGGGGCCGCCGTTCAGCGTGATGCCGGAGCCTTCCGCACCGGTGACCGCGATCGACGACTCGGCGAGCACGCGCAGGGTGAGCCGGCCCATCGGCACCTCCAGCGCTGCTGCGCCGGGGTCGTTGCCGACGAGGGCGTTGGCGATGCGGAAAGACAGATGGTCCATCGGACCCGCCGGGAAGAACCCCTTCGACTGCAGGCCGCGGCGGCCGGGGTACTCCTGCACCAGTGTCTGCAGGCCGGGCGAGACGACGTCGAAGACTGCGTGCGTACCGGGCATCACGGGACCTCCATCAGGGCCGCGGCGGCCTCGCGGGCCGTGCGCAGAGTTCGGGCCTCGGCCTGCACCTCGGCGGCGCGGGTGAGGTAGTCGGTGACGTGGAAGGGATCGTCCTCGATCATGTACTCGTAGCGGTTGTCCAGGACGTCCCTGCGAACCTCGAGGAGCTGGTCCTCGGTCACCCGCAGGAAACGCACCCGGTCGCCGGGACGGATCAGAATCGGGTCGCTCCGGAACACGTCGTGCCGGGCGAGGATGTCGTAGATCGGCACGGTCCGGCCGAACAGCTGGTAGCCACCTGGCGCCTCCACGGGATAGATCGCCACGCAGGGACCGCCGATCCCGACCGCGCCCTCGGCCGTCCAGGTGCGGGTCGGGTTGTACTTCGGCACCGTGATGGCGTTGCGCGGGTCGAGCGGGAACATGAACGGCAGGCCGGGGAAGAAGCCGGTGTAGGCGTTCCACCACGTGGTGCCGGTCACCATGGCGTACAGCGCCTCGGGGTCGGGCAGGCCGTTGTACTCGACGATGTAGCCGATGTTGGAGTTGTCCCGGACGTTCGGCGCCTCCTGGCGGATGGTGGTGGCGTAGCGGTGTACGGCCTCCCGGCTCTCGGAGTCGTCGAAGGCGATCGGCAGAGTGATCAGCCGGCTCGGGATCACGAGCGAGCGCACGGATTGCTGGGCGTCGTGCACTTCTTCCATCGCCTCGATGAGAGTCTTGCGGTCGATGAGCGAGGGCTCATGGTGCAGCAGCAGTGAGCGGAAACCCGGGGCCACCTCCACCAGCCCCGGCACCGGTTGCTCGGCGAGATGGGCGGAGACCGCGGTGACGAAGAAGTTCAGCTCGAGATCGAGAGCCATCTCGCCGTACTCGACGAGGACGTGGCGATCACCGGCGGCACGGTAGGTGATGGCCGGCCGGTCGCCCTCGGCGGGCCGGCTGTTGATGATGGCGGTCATGATTCCTTCCTCATCGGTGGGCGTGCTCGACGGTTCACCTCTGGCCGGTGGCGGCAGCGGTGTGGAAGTCGTGCTCGTGTACGTCTCCCGAGGTTGGCGGAAACACCGGTTGGAGACAGCCTGGACGCCGCATCTCGGCGGGACTATGCGCGTATCGTGCAAACTCGGATCACATTTCCGCTTTCTGGGCAATGGCCAGCGGCTCAGCCATCGTGTACGGTCAACGCCATCCACAGCTCGGCGCGCAGCCCCGGATCGGAGAACTTCCTTCCGAGAAGCCTCTCGGCACGGCCTAGCCGGTAGACCAGGGTCCGGCGGTGGATGCCCAGCGCGGCGGAGGCCGCCTCGGTGTTCCCGTTGTGCGCCAGATACGTCCGAACGGTGCTCAGCAGATCGATGCGCCGAGCCTCATCCCCCTCAAGCGGCGCCAGCACTGCGAACGCCCAGCCCTTCGCCTCGGCGTCGCCCACGTACGACAGCAGGCCCATGTCGGCCACGCCACGTGTGGTCAGCAGCCGCTGGGCCCCTGAGGAGGGCACGGTGTCGGCGACCGCGGCGATCCTCGGCCACACCCTGGCCAGGTCGGTCATCTCCGCGGCCTCACCGATGACGCCCCGGGTGCCCTCCAGCGAGCTCAGCATGGCCTGCAACACGCCCACATCGCCTTCGACCACGGGCAGCACCACGACGACTCTGCCCCGGGAATCGCTCGCCACCAGGGCCGACACGATCTGGAGGCTGCGCTCGCTTTCGAGCATCTCGAGCAGATCGCCGCGGATCCCTGCGTCGGCGGTGAGGACGGCAAGCCGCACCGGCCCCTCCGGCAGCGGGATGCCGAGCGACTCGGCCGTCTGCCTGGCGGCGTTGTACCGGCCGGAGAGGAGAAGAGACAGGACCGTCGCCCGCTCCCGGCGTTCGCTGTCCAGCAGCTCAGCGGCCTGCGCCACGCCAAGTGAGAGCAGATCGACGGCGACGTCGACGACACCGCGCTCGTATACCGACAGCGGGGCGAGCCTGCCGACGGCGAGCACACCGGCGGGTCGTGCGGACCGGATCACCGGCAGCAGCGTGACGCGCGTGTCTCCGATGTCGAACGTCGCGGCGTGCCACGACCGCCTGCGGGAGAGCTCCAGACGAACGCGCTCGGTGTGGCGCCGTGCCTGCTCGGGCGCTCCGGCGAGCAGGTGGCCCTCCCGGGACAGCAGCAGTACCCACGCGTCGAGCTGCGCCGCCAGGCGGGTGACCACCGATCGGTGCGAAGGAGGTGTCAATGCGGCTCGCACCAGCCCCCGGTAGCTTTCCATGGCAGCCGTCTGCTCGGCGCGTTCCGCCGCGGCGAGTTCATCGGTGACCGCGCGCACGACGGAGCTGAACCGCGTCCGCTCCGACACCTCGATCAGGCTCAGTCTGTGCCGCGCGGCGGCGGCGAGAAGCGGCTCGGGGACGTTCGCGTGCCGCAACCCCACCCCGAACCCCAGCGCGCAAACACCTGCGCGCGCCAGCCGGTCGGCGTACTCGGGCCAGCGGCGGCTGGTGCGCCCCAGGCTCAGCCCCGTCGTCAGCAACAGGGTGCCGGGTTCGATGTACGGTGTGGGATCCACGAGATCGCTGATGTGCACCCAGCTCACGCCGAGGTCGGCACGCCCGGTCCGCAAGGTGAGGCCGAGGTCGTACCTGCTTACCAGGCTCGTGAGGGTCACCGGCACACGGCCAGGCTAGCCGAGCCCGTGACGTGCGCCGGTTCGATGCTGATCGTCCGTGGCGCCGGGCGTTCCTGCGGCGGGGCCAGGAGACATTCCGCGGCGCCCAACTCCGCCGGTCGCAGATGAGGCCTATGAGGCCAACGGGCGAAGGGTGCTCGTGGCGGTGATCCGGCCCTCGCCATCTCTGACTTGCGCCGAGACACAGGTCGCCTCGGGGTTCGGCGCAACCGTGAGACGTTGCTCGCCGAACGTCGGCGCGACGAGGCGGTAGGCGAACTCATGGCGGATCAGTGGCACGCCCGAGCGACGGATCAGCTCGCCCATCATCAGGGCCTGGAGCGGCCCGTGAACGACCAGACCTGGGTAGCCCTCCCGTGCGGCGTACGCGGAGTCGTAGTGAATGCGGTGCGCGTTGTAGGTCAGAGCCGAGAACCGGAACAGCAGTGTGGAGTCCACGTCGAGTGCGAGGCCGACCTCGGGCACGCTGGTAGGAGTTTCGGCCGTATCCGGCCGTGCCGGGAGCGTTGATCCGGGAGCCCGGTAGACGATGTCCTGCTCGTCGGCGATCGCCGGCCGACCGCCCTGCTCGATGTCGCTGCGGACGGTAACGAACGTCAGCGGACCGGACCTGCCTTCCTTCTCCACGGTACGGACGATCCGGGTGGTGCGAGTCGCAGGCTCGCCGAAGCGCAACTGGCTGTGCATGGACACCCGTCCGCCGGCGAACATGCGCAGCCGACCAGGGCCGGGAGGCGCCGGTATGCCATGCGTCGGATGCCCGTCCGAGCCCAGATCCCGCTGTCTGGGACGCTCGAGAAGGTAGATCCAGTGCCACAGCGCAGGCAGCTTCTCGCCGCTGGCAGGCGGGTCGATGTCCAGCATGCCGGCGAGGGCCTCAGCCGGCTCGGGAATGATCAGCTCGGTGCGGCGGCTGGTCTGGGCTTCGCCTAGGTGCGCATTCGCTGCGTTCGGTGTCATGCCTGATCCTTCGTGGGGTCGATCGCCTTCGAGGTGAACTCGGCGCGGATGGCATCACTGTGCTGGCCGACCGCGGGGATCGCGCCCATCGCCGCCTCCCGGCCTTTCGCGGTGACCGGAGGCAGCAGGGAGCGGACAGGGCCGACGGGGGAGTCGACCTCGCGCCATCGGTCGCGTGCCTCGAGCTGCGGGTGCTTGGCGAACTCGGGCATGGTGCGCATGCGGGCGTTGGCGATGCCGACCTCGTCGAGACGCTCGGTGACCTGCTGGGCGCTCAGGTCGGACAGAGCCTCCTCGAGGATCACGCGGAGCTCGGCGTCGTTCGCCACGCGGCTGGAGTTGCGGATGAAGCGGGGGTCCTGGGTCAGGTCCGGTCGGCCGAGCACGTCGGCGCAGAGCGCCGCCCACTCCCGCTCGTTCTGCACGCCGATGAACACCTGCGCCCCGTCCCCGGTGCGGTACGGCCCGTAGGGGGAGATGGAGGCGTGGCGGGCGCCGGTGCGGGGCGGAGGCGCACCGCCGTAACGGGCGTAGAGGTACGGCTGGCTGATCCACTCCCCGAGCGCGTCCAGCATCGCCACCTCGAAACCGGTGCCGACACCGGTGCGCTCGCGCTCGTAGAGCGCGGCCAGCACACCGCTGTAGGCGTACATGCCGGCCGCGATGTCCGCGACGGAGATGCCGGCCTTGGCGGGCGACTCAGGCATGCCGGTCACTGACAGCAGGCCGGTCTCGCACTGAACCAGCAGGTCGTATGCCTTCTTGCTGCGGTAGGGACCCTCCGAGCCGTAGCCGGAGATCGAGCAGGTGATCAGCCGTGGGTGCTTGGCGCGCAGGGTCTCCTCGTCCAGGCCGAGACGCGTCATCGCCCCCGGCACAAGGTTCTGCACGAACACGTCCGCCCGCGCGAGCATCGCGTCGAGGACTGCGCGGTCCTTGGGGTCTTTGATGTCGAGTGTGACGCTCTCCTTGCTCCGGTTGAGCCATACGAAGTAGCTCGACATGCCCTTGACCGTCTCGTCGTAGCCGCGGGCGAAGTCGCCGCCGCCCGCACGCTCGATCTTGATCACACGGGCACCGAGATCCGCCAGCTGGCGGGTGGCGAACGGGGCCGCCACGGCCTGTTCCAGCGCGATGACGGTGATGCCCTCCAACGGGAGCACCAGGACCTCCTCAGGTCGTCGGGGGCGGGGCCAGGAGAGCCGCCCGTTGCAAGATCAGTTTCGCGCGCTCCACGACTGGCCGGTCGACCATCCGCCCATCCACCCGTACCACGCCGCCGTCCGTGACGCTGTCCATGATCTGCCGGGCTCGGCGCACGTCATCCTCGCTGGGAGTGAACGCGGCATTGACGGCGCCCACCTGGCGCGGGTGGACGCACAGCTTGCCACCGAAGCCCAGACTGGCCGCGGCGCCCGCGTCCGTCTCCACGATGGAAGGGGCGTCGAGGGCAACGGTGACACCGTCGATCGGAGCGGCTGTGCCCGCCGCACGGGACGCCACTACGAGGGAGGAACGCGCGAAGAGCAGCGGGATCGGCGCTTCCTCCGCGCCGAGGTCGAGAGCGAAGTCGATGGAGCCGAAGGCCAGGCGGACCACATGGCGTGCCGAGGCCAAGTCATATGCGCGGTACAGGCCGAGAGCCGTCTCGACCAGCGCGACCACGGCCGTGTCAGGACCCAGGGCGTCGCCCAGCTCAGCCAGAACACGCGGGTCCTCGGCCTTGGGCACCATGACGGCACGTAGGCCCCGCGTCCCGGACAGCGTGGAGACGTCGGCGTCGTAGTACGGCGTACCGTAGCCGTTGATCCGCACGCATGCGGCACCACCCGCCTCAAGCCGGCGCGCGACGTTCGAGCGGGCCGATTCTTTGGAGTCAGCGGCGACGGCGTCCTCGAGGTCGTAGACCACGACGTCGGCGCCGCTCGCGGCCGCCTTGGCGAAGCGGTCGCCACGGTCACCGGGGACGAACAGCCAGGAGCGAGCGCTTGGCACGTCCAATGTCGCGGACGAGGCGTTGACGTCGGTGCTCATCTCAGGGGGCGACCGTACCGCGGCTGATCAGCTGGCGTGTGATGACGTTGCGCTGGATCTCGTTGGTGCCCTCGCCGACGATCATCAGCGGCGCGTCACGGAAGTAGCGCTCCACGTCGAACTCCGTGGAGTAGCCGTAGCCACCATGGATCCGGATGGCGTCGAGCGCGATCTGCATGGCGGTCTCGGAGGCGAAGAGCTTGGCCATGCCGGCCTCCATGTCGGCCCGTTCACCGGCCTCGAAGCGACGTGACGCGTACAGCACCAGCTGGCGAGCCGCCGTCAGCCTGGTCGCCATGTCAGCGAGGTAGTTGCCGATCGACTGGTGTCTCCAGATCGGCTTGCCGAAGCTCTCCCGTTCCTGGGAGTAGCGGAGAGCGTCCTCCAGGGCGGCCCGGCCGACGCCCAGGGCTCGGGAGGCCACCTGGATGCGGCCGATCTCCAGCCCGCGCATCATCTGTGCGAACCCCAGCCCCTCGCGCGCGCCCAATAGGCAGGAGGCCGGGACGTGGAAGTCATCGAAAGCGATCTCGCAGCTCTCCACGCCCTTGTAACCCAGCTTGGGCAGGTCGCGGGACAGGGTGAAGCCCGGCCCCTTCTCGACCAGCAAGATGCTGATGCCTTTGTGCGCCGGTGTGGCGGTCGGGTCGGTCTTGCACAGTAGCGCGATGAGCTCTGACCTGCGGGCATTGGTGATCCACGTCTTGGAGCCGTTGATGACGTACTCGTCGCCGGTGCGGGTTGCGGAGGTGCGCATCGCCTGCAGGTCAGAGCCCCCGCCGGGTTCGGTGAGGGCCATCGTGGCGCGCAGGGCGCCGGTCGCCATCCGCGGCAGGTAGCCGTCCTTCTGCTCCTGGGTGCCGTAGTCGAGTATGAGTTTGGCGACCACCGTGTGACCGCCCATGGCTCCGGCCAGGCTCATCCAGCCACGGGCCAGCTCCTCCGTGACAAGTGCGTAGCACGGCGTGCTGACGCGCGCCTCGCCCCAGGGCTCGGGGATCGCCAGGCCGAAAACGCCGAGCCGCTTCATCTGCTCGATGAGCTTCTCGGGGTAGGTATCGGTGTGGTCCAGCTCCTGCGCAACCGGCTTCACCTCCCGGTCGACGAACTCACGGACCATCTTGACGATCTCTTGCTCTTCCTCGTTCAGCCCCTCCATGGGGACTCCTCTCCGATGGTGATGTGTGCGGCGCCTCAGCGAGTGAAGCAGGTCGGTCTCAGAGGTAGTGGCGCAGGATCTGGCCGGCGAAGGACCAGCCGACGGCCTGAGGGTCGAGCGAGGTGCCGTCGAGGCAGTCCGCGACCTTGCGCAGGAGCTCCCCCCGCGTGGCAGGACGTTGGGGTGAGCCGGGCGGGAACCGGGAGCGGGCGCGCAGTACGTCGTCGACGGTGTGAACCTCCGCCTCGAACTCTCCGGCGAGCAGCCAGTCGCCGCCGTCGCTGAGCCGCACGTCGACCAGATCCATCAGGCGACGGGCCTCCGGTCGTCGCACGGCCTGGTCAGTGAAGCTCGCGAATCCCTGGTAGGAGTCCAGCAATGCGGTCGCCGCGGCGTATTCGAGACTGAACTTGGCCTGCAGCCCGGTGCGCGGCCGCCGATGGATCAGCGGGGTGACCGTTCCCTTGGGCGTCTTGAGCACGATGCGGGTGACCTGAGCGGCATCCACTCGGGTGGCGAGGGAGGCCAGGGCGGTGATCGGGCGCTGCATCGCGTAGCAGCAGGGGAAGACCTTGACGGCCAGGCCACCCGGAATCGCGGGGCCGGTCGGGTCCAGGGCGCTCGGGTCGCCTCCGACCAGCTCCAGCCACTGGTCGAGTGCGGAGACGTCCGCGCTGGCGCCCGCGGCGGCCAGGTGCGCCGCCCGCACTCCCGCATCGGCGGCGAAACCCACCTGCAGCGATTTGCCATCGGTGCCGAACGCTCGCTGGACACCGCCCTCTGCGGGCACCGCCAGGGCCATGGCCGTGGCGAGCCGATCGACGTCGAGGCCGAGGGCCACGCCGGCGC
>NZ_JBFAMX010000243.1:0-14801 GCF_040659615.1 Nonomuraea sp. NPDC049784 | reverse complement strand
TTGCACGTGGCTGACTACCGTGTCCCGGGACGACCTGATCGAGCGGGCGGGCGCCCTGCCCTACGCGAAACTCAACGAGATTGAGGATGCCCTCCGACTCGCTGGACAGGCGAAGGAGCGGACCCCGGCGACGACCGCGAAGCTCAGCGAAATGAGGGACGCCCTCCGTCTCGGTGGACTCGAGTAGTCGGGCAGGCGGAGAAGGAACGGACACCCCCGGGTGGCGTGGTCGATCTCGTCCAGATGATCGACGCTGACCACCTGTCTCCTCGGCGCCCCGCACCATCGAGATCACGATCTACGGCTGGAGTACTAGGCTCCAGTCACACGAAAGCCCAGGTCAACGGCCTGGGCTTTCGATCTTTCTAGGGCCTCGTTTTGGGATCGTGCCCGTTACGTGCCCGATGACTTCTTGGTGAGCTTGCCGCGTGCGAGGACGTCAAGCGGCGGCGCGCCGCGCCGCCGTACCCCCCGGCCCTCCGCCCGCCCGCCGTCCGGGCGTGCGGCCTGGGGGCCGGTCCCGGACGGCGGCGGGACACCGGGCCGGGCACCGCACGCTAGCCCCGCCGTACCAAGCGAACGCTCCGGCCGGGGTTGCCGCGCCGCCGCACAGATGCAGCCCTACGATCGCCATTGCATGGCTGGCCACCGTCTGTCTTGGGGGCGATCGACGATCCAGGGTTCGTTCCTCACCCTGGATCACCGAGAGCGAGGGCTGACCCCAGGTTCCGCGTAATTCGGCGGCCTGGTGGAAGGGCTGGTGGGGTCTGCGCGGGCGGCTGTCCTACACGCTGATAGCGCTGACCGGGGTGGCCTTCTTCAAGGTCGAGATGATTTACATCCTCGTCGTCCTGCCGTTCCCCGCCAACTGAGGCTTCCATAGCGGTGGAACCCCCGCGTGCTCGATGGGCTGCTGCACGCCGGCGCCATCAAGAACGGGGGTTTCTGCGCCCCCCGGGCGCCCCTAGCGGCAGGCTGGTCGTCTACGGCGCCCTCGACCCGCGCTTCGACCTCGCGGACATCGCCGAAGCCCACCGCTACATGGCGGCCAACGGCCAGGTCGGCAAGATCGTCGTCACGGTCACCCCTGAAGCCACTTCCTCCTGAACCATCTCGCCTTCCGCACCAGGAGTGGGAGCGCGCTCACCGCGCACAACGTACGGCGCGGCTTCCGGGAAGATCCTCGACGCCGCCGGCCTGCCTGGCAACGACTGGTCCCCCGCGAAATGCGGCACAGCTTCGTCTCGCTGCTGCAAGGCTCCGGCGTCCCGATCGAGGACGTCTCCCGCCTTTGCGGCGCTGCACTAGGAGTATTGGGTCGCCGCCCTGTCCGGGCGGTCCCGAGCAGGCCCGGGCAGGCCCGAAATGATCATTTGTGTCAGCAGCTCGTAGCTGTCGTCCAGGTCAACGGGGAGCCCGAACGCGCCCGCGGTCTCCAGGACGGCGAAGCCGTGGACGACCGAGCGCAGGCATCTGGCCGCGTGGATGGCGTCCGCGCCCTCCAGCCCGTACGCGCGAAGCACGGCGAGCACGATGTCGACCAGTCGCGTGCCGGCCTCGGCCAGCTCTGGCCGCGGGGCCTGGATCATCGCGGCGTACCTGCCCGGGTGGGCCACGACATAGGCGCGCCAGGCGTTCATGAAGGCGCGCAGCGCCTCGGCTCCGGTTCGGCCGAGCACGGCCTCGCGCGCTCGGTCCGCCAACTCCTCCATGACCCGTATGGACACCAGCGTGTTGAGCTCCGCGAGGTTGCGGACATGCTTGTAAAGAGACGGAGTGGCCACGCCGGCACGGCCGGCCACCGCCGAAAGGGTGACCGCGCTCGGACCTTCCTCATCGAGGATCCCCATCGCCAGATCGACGATCGCGTCCTGCGACAGGCCCGCCCTAGGCACGGGCGTGCTCCTTCAGGAACGCCAGCATGATCTCGGACACCTCGGCGGGGAACTGCGCGTGCGGATAGTGACCGGCACCGTTGATCATCACGACAGTGCCGCGTCCGGCCGGCATGGCTGCGACGACGCCCTCCGCCTCGGCCCTGGGATCGGCCCAGTCGGGGTCGAGCGTGCCCATGACGACCAGGGCGGGGACGTGTACGTTCGGGAGTTGAGCACCGGCATCGGTCGGGGCGGACATACCCATCTTGCTGACGACCGCCATGCGGCCCGGCCGACGCAGGGCCGCCTCCAGCGCGGTCATGTACTCCTCGTAATCCGCGGGCTTGACGCCAGGGTAGGCGTGGTCAAGGTAGCGCCTCCACAGCCCCACGCTGCGCAACGCCCCGGCACCCAGCAGCAGCGTGACACCCTTGCGGTGCCGGCCGTTGCGCAACAGGCCGCCCAGGTCCAGCTTCTGTGCCCGGGTGAACGGGCCGATCTCGACGACAGCGCTGACCATGTCCGGATCCAGCGCCGCCGCGATGGTGGCAGCGCCACCGGAGAAGGAGTGACCGACGACCACCGCCGGCCCGCCCAGTTGGCGGATCAGGGCCAGCAGATCATTCGCGACGTCGGTGCGGGTGTAGGAGGGCCAGTCGGTGGTCGATTCCCCGTGGCCCCGCAGGTCCACGCTGGCGACGCGATATCCGGCGGCCACGAGACGTGGCGCCAGCAGGCGATACGCCCCTCGGCCGTCGCCCATGCCGTGAGCCAGCACCACCAGTGGTCCATCGCCGGTCACGTCGTAGGCGAGCCGTCCGCCTTCAATCTCCAGGTACTCGGTCATGACGCCCTCCATGGCTAATCCCTATAGCCAAAAGCTAACGCCATTAGCCGGATGCTGTCAATCCCGCGGCCGGCCTCGCCGAACACCTGCTCACGGAACAGGGGCTGTACGCAACCGGGCACGCCGCGGCGGTGCGGGTCGGCGCCGATGATGAGCAGCTCCTCGACCAAGGCATGGAAGGCGGCCTCCGGGAGTCCGGGGATTTGAGCGCTGCGGTGTCTGGGGATGCTGCCCGAGCCTGATTCAGGTCCGTTGGATACTGAACGTCGTCGCTCACAATCTGCCGCGGTCCATGCTGCTGGAGCGGGCTGAGAAGGGCGACAGCGACGCGCTCGTTGCATGTCCAGGTATGCAGCCCCAGGGCCTCGGCCCGCTGCCTTGCACTTACAGGTGGACGAGGTAGACGGGAAGACCAGGCAGGGACCGCTCGTGTGCCCTAGCTACAGCTCCATGCGACGAGGGAATGCATCTGGCCGCCCGTAGGAGAAGATGCGTCGGAGAGCGCCGCGCAGTTCCTCGCGCGCATGAGCCTCAAGGTCCAGCGTGACGTCAATGGTGTGGTCGTCGAAGCAGTAGAGAATGGCTGCAGCGTCGTCGAGCACCACCGTTAGCCGCTGATCGTCCATGACGATCTCCCTCACGCAGCCATAGGCAGCCACCCCATTGTCTACGACAAGGCAGTGGGTGTAATCATCGTCGATCTCTTCATCGTCCTCGACCTCGTAGAGCGAGCATTGAAACATCAGGCTTTGACCGGTCCCGTCGGGGTTCTCCGCGACGCCGGCCGACAGACACTCAAGCTCAAGGTCTTCATCGACCCCCGCCACGCGAGCAGTAAAGGTGAGAGGCATGTCGGGAGCCTATTGACCGCTCTCGCCAGTGGCAGCGTAGTGATCGAGCTGATACCGCGCTTTCGACGGCAGCGGCATCGAATATTGCCGGATGATCTCAGCCGCCGAACTCGATCCAGTGCGAGGCAGGAGTCCTACTGCGCACCCGGAGCTAGGGTTGGAGTGTGGGCATTCCACCTGGCCCCTGCTGCTTTGGCGTACTTTCCCTTCGGGTTGCTTGACGACGGAAGGGACGAGCAGCCGAGGAGATGCGACGGATGTCGTTCAGACAACCTCAGCGGCACGATAACCAGCTAGCAATTTGTCAATCTCGGCCTGTTGTGTCGCGTCGAATGCTCGCCGAGGGAGGAATGCTACGCACTGCTTGTTCACGTAGAACAACCAGAACTCGGGGCCGGTTATGGTCCGCTCGAACATAGACCACCGCATCGTGGTGTTGTACTGATCGGTGTGATGTTCGTAGCCGTCATCCGTGACCCGGATGGTGCTCGGCAGGCAAAAATGCTTGAGTTGGCGCGTGATATTGCGCCGTACCAAAAAGCGCAGCACCAAAGGGAACGCGATTGCACCGGCAATCAACCCTACTCCCAGCGCGGGATCATCGAACAGGAAACTTGCGAATCCCCATACGGTCAATACAAGCGGAAGCGCAAGATACATGAAGAGAAGCCGACGCTTGGAGCCCGCCTTGAATGCGCGGATGACCTCGTCAGGTGTGAGCTCACAACTCGCCTTAATGTCCACTATGACACCTTTGCCTCAGATGGTTACACATCATCCCCTGGTACAACGGACGATCGCAACAGCGTGCCCATCGCGTGCCCGATGGGGCGGGAACCAGGGGGAACAGTGGGGAGTCACGGGGAACGCGATCAGTGCTCTGAACTGTGTCTTCGCAGGTCGAACAAGATCCACATGCGTCTTTGCAAGCAGGAAGTCAGGAGTTCGAATCTCCTAGTACGGCAGCCGCCATTCGCTAGCTGAGCTGGGATGATGCGCCGCTGGTCAATGCGATCTTGTGATGGCGATTCTGCACAACAGAGCAGCCGCCCATGATCATGTCTGTGTGAAGAGTACAAGACTCTGGCAACTCGGCCCGGGACCGTACCGATATTCCGAGCCGTTGCGTACAAAACACTGGCGGGCGGCTGGCACCGCAACCCAAAGTTCTTCCCGCAAACACCCGATATGACCTTGGCGCTAACCGAGGTTCATGGCCGCGACCTGCTCCGTTTCGGCCGGCGGCAACGGTTCCAGCGGCGGTCGTACGGTCGCGCTGGCGATCACGCCGAGCTGAGCGAGCGCGGTCTTTACCACACCGACACTGGGCGCGCCTCCCCTGGCCGACCGCAGGTTCTCGAACGCGGTGGCCCGTCGGACGGCGGCCCGCGACGCGGCCAGGTCGCCGGTCCGCAGGGCGTCATAAAGCGCCATCGGAATGGTGTCGTCGACCGCGATGAGGCCGGAGGTGAAGCCGGTGGCGCCAGCCTGCCACGCGTACGCCGCCCATTTCTCCGCCAGACCGCACAACCAGACCACCTGGTCGAGGACGGCGTGAGCGGCCAGCGCGGTCGGATCAGGCACCGAGTGCTTGATCCCCACCACGTTCGGACAGGCGGCGACCAACTCGGCGACCGCCGGCGGACCCACCGCGGGATCACGCAGATACAGCACCACCGGCAGCGGAGAAATTGCGCTCGCGATCGCACGGTGGTAGGCAACCCAACCGGCCACCGACGCAAACGGATTGGTGGGCTGGTGAATCATGACGGCGGCGGCACCGTACGCTGCCGCTGCCTTTGCCTCCTGGATCGCCGCGTCGACCGCGCCACCGACCGAGGCGATAACCGGCTTGCCGACGGTCTCCACGGTCGCGGCGACGACATCGAGACGTTCTTGCGCTGTCAGAGCGAGAAACTCTCCGACACTGCCGCCAACGGTGATGGTGCCGGATCGGCCACCATCGACGTGTCGCGCCAGCCGGCGTACCGAGTCGAGGTCGATCGACCCGTCGGTGGCCATCGGCGTCACGACGACGGCGCACACCGAAGCGAGCTGAATGGCGAAATCAGCGGACACGAAGCGCCTCCAGTACGCGGTCGAGGTCGGAAACGGTGGTGTAGGGCCCGATGGCCAGCCGCGCGCCGGACGGCGTACGGGACACCGCCAGGCCGGCCGCCTGCAGCAGGTCCGCCGCATCGGGCCGAGGGATGCAGACGATCGGCGTACTGCCCGGCGGCAGGTCGAGCCACCGTCGTAACTGGTCGGCGAGATCTAGCGTGTGGCCGGCGATCCGGTCGGCCCCGAGATCCAGCACCGTGTCCAGGGCGGCCGCGGTGGCGCCCCAGGAGTTCCACACTGGGCTCACGTCCAGCCGGCGAGCGGCCGGATCGAGGTCGAGTGGACCGCCGAAGAAATGGCTGGCGGACGGGCTGGACCACCAGCCCGCGCCGCTGGGTCGCAGCCGGTCCAGCAGGTCTGGCCGTACGGTCAGAAACGCCGTACCGCGCGGTGAATACAGCCATTTGAAGGCTGGGCACACCACGAAGTCGAAGCCGGCGTAGTCGGCATCTAGCCAGCCGCACGCCTGCGCCGCGTCGACGATGGTCAACGCGCCGCGGTTGGCCGCGGCCGTACGGATCGCGGCGTGGTCGGCGAGCGCGCCGTCGGCGGAATGCACAAGGCTGAAAACGACCGCGTCACCGCGCTCGGTGATGGTCTCGGCGAGCAGGTCCCGGCGGACCAGGTCGACCTTCACGCCGCGGTCGGCCTGGCTGAGAAAGGGAAACAGCAGCGAGGTGAACTCGTCCTCACTGGCGATCACAGTGCTACGTTCAGGCAGAGCGGCGGCCACGATACTGGCCAGCTGCGACACCGACGTGCCGGTGGCCACGTCCGCCGGGTTCACGCCCACCAGCGCAGCGAACGAGGTTCGCGCTTGTTCGGTGGCGCCCAACCAGCTGCCAAGCGGCGCGGCACCATACGTCCACTGCTCGATCCATCCGGTCGCGGCGGCAATCGCCGCACGTGGCGGCAGGCCGTAGGACGCGGTGTTGAAATAGCCGGCACCGCGGCCGTCCCAGTAGCCAGCGAGTTCAGTCATGGCATGCATCGTCGGTGGAAGGCATGCTTCCCGGTAAGTGGCAGTTATGACCTCCGCCGTATGATTTGGGACATGATCACCGTTGCCGTGCTCGCGTACGACGATGCGCCGACCTTCGAGTTGTCCATCCCGCAGGCTGTCTTCGGAGCGGCGGAGCTGGCCGACCGGTGCGAGGTCGTGCTGGTGTCCGGTGAGCCGGGTGAGCTGCGGACCGAGCACGGCTGGCGCCTGCCGACCCGGTCGCTGCCGGAGCTGACGCCGGCCGACCTCCTGGTGGTCGCTGGTTGGCGGGACCCGGCCGAGGACGTGCCGGCGAGCATGGTCGAAGCCGTACGCGCCGCCGCGCACGCCAGCGCTACCGTCGTGGCGCTGTGCACCGGCGCCTTCGTGGTCGCCGCGGCCGGCCTGCTGGACGGCGAACCGGCCACCACGCACTGGCGGCACGCTCCGGCGTTCGCGCGCCGCTTTCCCCACGTACACCTCGATCCCGCGGTGCTTTACGTGGACCGCGACGCGATCGCCACCTCGGCGGGGACGGCGGCCGGCATCGACCTCTGCCTGCACCTGGTCCGTGCGCGGTTCGGTGCAACCGTCGCCAATGCGATCGCCAGACACCTGGTCGTACCAGCGCATCGCGAAGGCGGCCAGGCACAGTACCTACCGCAGGCGGTCCAGTCGGTGGAAGGCGACGACCCGATCCGCGCGTCGATGAAGTGGATGACCAGCCGGCTTGACCAGCAGATCACCGTCGCTGACCAGGCCGCGCGATGCCACCTGAGCGCCCGCCAGTACGTCCGGCGGTTCGCCGACGTCGCCGGCACCAGCCCATACCAGTGGCTGCTCCATCAGCGGATCGCGCGCGCGTGCGAGCTGCTGGAGAACACCGACGACAGCATCGACCAGATCGCCACCGCCTGCGGTTTCGCCGATCCAACCGGGCTGCGCGCACAGTTCCGCCGCCGCGTCGGCGCGACTCCCACGGCATACCGTGCCACCTTCCGGACCCGAGGCAACAACCTGCCAGCCAATGCGGTCTCGAGCTGACAGGTCGTCTCTCTTGAACGTGGCGGAGTTGGCGGCCAGCGTGACGGCTCGACGCAGGTGCGATTGCCTGGAACTACCACACCGTCCGCTTCACCAAAGTGCCCCGGCTGTCCAAGGAGTGCGCGTTCGACCTCTGGCCGAACGCGGATGGTCAGGGGTGTTCAGGTGGTCCAGGCGCATCTGATAACACAGTGCATCAAGTTGATCGGACGCTGCTTGCGCGATCTTCGGCCGGAGGATGTCGCACGGCTCCAACGCCTCACCAACCGGAGCAAGGACCACCTACTTGCGCCTGAACGTCAAGACTGGGCTCGGCGGTGTGTGAGCGACCTTCAGCAGCATATCCCTTGGGTCTGGTCTGAACGCAGGCAGGCGTAAATTCAGCAGACCTGTATGGGTGCGATGGTGCTTGCCAACGGAGGCGGGCGTCGAACACGGATGGTCATGGCGAGCGCCCGAGTCCCCAAGAACGTCGTTTCCGTTCATCAAGGCGTTGGACCTCCGACGGGAGTACGCCGAGCCTAGTACGGCAGCCCCAATTGCGGTGTGAGCTGGGATGATGGCGGCCGGACGATGCGATCTTGTGATTCGATGCGGGAGCAACGAGAGCAGCCGCTCATGATCATGTCTGTGTGACGAGAGCAAGATCGAGAGCGGCTGCTGCCCTCATCGTAGAGGCAGCGCGCGTGCAACGAAACACCGAGAACCTCCTGACCGCGCTGGCGCCGATGTTCGCCCGCATCGAGCCGCGGCAGCAGGCCGCCAAGTACATCCGCGCGCTGATGTCTCACCTGCCCAAACGCAACGGGTGGACGATCGCCGAATGGGTGGGCGACCGCAGCCCGGACGCCACGCAGCGGCTGCTGAACCGCGCCAGCTGGGACACGGCAGGAGCGATGAGCGCCGTGCGCCGCTTCGCCGTCACCCGCCTGGACGCCGCAGCCCGCCCGGCATTCCTGACCGTGGGAGCACTGGATGAGACTGGCCAGGAGAAGAAGGGCACGGCGACGGCGGGCGTCAAACGCCAGCACATGGGCTGCGCGGGCGGCGTCGACAACGGCATCAACACCGTCCACCTGGCCTA
This sequence comes from Nonomuraea sp. NPDC049784, assembly GCF_040659615.1. Lineage (NCBI taxonomy): Bacteria > Bacillati > Actinomycetota > Actinomycetes > Streptosporangiales > Streptosporangiaceae > Nonomuraea > Nonomuraea sp. NPDC049784. The sequence goes on along the minus strand of NZ_JBFAMX010000243.1, from coordinate 5,995 downwards.
CGTCCGCGCCGGCACCGGGCACGCGCTGATCGGCGCGCGGCAATGGATCCCCGCCGAGCAGATCTCCGATCCCGTCAAGGCCATCACCACCGGCCTGCCGACGAACCTTGCCTTCGCCACCAAGGGCGAACTGGCCATCGGCCTGCTTCGCGATGCCTACGCCGACGGCGTGCGCCTGGACTTTGTAGCCGGCGAGGAGGTCTACGGCGCCTGCCCGCACCTGCGCAGCTTCCTCGAAGAGCACAACCAGGGCTACGTGCTGCGCGTCCGCTCCGCCTTCGCCCTCGCCCTCGGAGCAGGCACCCGCCTGACCTGCGAACAGGCGGTAGCCAAGCACCTGAAGCAGAAGCGCAAGTGGACCATCCACTCGGCCGGTGACGGCTCCAAGGGCGAGCGCATCTACGCCTGGGCCTGGATCGCCACCGCCAGCCTCACCCACTTCCTGCTGGTCCGCAAGCACCGCAGGACCGGAGAGCTGGCCCTCCACTACTGCTTCATCCCCGCAGGTCAGCTGGCCACCCTGCCCCGCTTGATCGCCGCGGCCGGGCTGAGATGGCCGGTGGAGGAAAGTTTCGAGTTCGGCAAGGACTTGTTCGGACTGGACCAGTCCCAGGTCCGCCTCTATGAGGCGATCCTGCGGCACACCGTGCTGGTCATGGCCGCCCTGGCCATCTGCGCGGTCAGCGCCGCAGCCGCTCGCCGCCGCACCGACACCCAAGCCTCGCCACCCACGAAACCCGACCAGGCCCCGCCCACAGACCCTGGGATGATCCCGCTGACCGTCGCCGCCATCAAGGACCTGTTCAACGCCGCTACCACGCACACACGTCGCTGGAACACACCGCCCACTGGTCACTCTGGCGACGCCGCCACCAAGCACGCGCCCGCTGGTTCCACCAGCGCGCCCGCCTCGCCACCGCATACACCCAGCTCAGCTAATGATCGGCGGCTGCCGTACTAGGCTCCACTATCGAAGGGGCCGGGTAGGTGGGCCGGAGCTCACCCACCCGTTTGCCCGATCACCACTGCCTGACGGGACCCCGTCCCGAGCGGTCCTCGCTCCGCGAGGGCTGTCTGCTGGGGCGCGCCTCCGACGCGCAAGGTCATCGCGAGTGAGCGCTTCGCGCACGAGGCTCAGCCGTTCTTCCAGTCGAGCCAGGGCCTCGACTCCTACAGGCCTTCGCTTCGCTCAGACATTTCTTCTTGAGAAGCGCAGGCTGCGCCTGCGCTTCTATCGGTATGGCCGGCGACGAGAACTCCGGCTCGGACGTAGCAGCCGGTAACCTTCCGAGCCAGCATGGCCGAGGCGTCGTCAGCGGGCGCCGCAGGTTCAGCGCCTTGTCCTCGCGGCGGATGCCGATCAGAACAGTGATGTAGCCGACCAGCAGGATGACGCCGAGCAGTCCGGCGATGATGAGCTCGATCACGTCCACGTCACCCCGCCATGGTCGTAGGGCGAGTCTCGCCGCGCCGCACACCTTCCCGGCGCTTGGCCGCCTGCTTCTTGATCCAGCGATCTCGAGCCCTGCACTTACGGCACCGGGTCTGGCCCTCGTCCAGGCTTGCGCTGCACTCGCAGGCGGGCTCGGGCGCCGCCGCCAGGTCGCTGCATGAGCGCCTTGAGGTCGGCGAGGCTCACATCTCTGACTGAACCTCCTGGCGTTTATACAGGACTCGGCGGAGGTATACCGTTCGCTATACTGCTGTACGTGGCAGACGAGTGGGACGTCTACATCGTCGATGAGGTGCGCGAGTGGATGGAGCAACTCGACGACGCGACACATAGGCGTGTTGTGCAAGCAATCGACGCGCTCGCCGAAGGAGGACCAGGCCTGGGACGGCCGCTGGTCGATACGATCACCGCTTCACGTCTGCAGAACTTGAAGGAACTTCGGCCGGGGACCGTGCGGATCTTGTTCGCGTTCGATCCGTGGCGGTCCAGCATCCTGCTTGTCGCGGGTGATAAGGCCGGACAGTGGAATGCCTGGTATAAGCAGGCCATCCCGCTCGCCGAGCAGCGCTACGAGATCTACGTGAAGGAACGGCAGGCGGAGGAGGGCGGAACGTGATGGGATATGCGCGCTGGAAGGATATTCGTGCTGAGCATGTCGAACGTGCTGGCGGCGAGGACGCTGTTGAGGCGGGTAAGCAGGAACTGCTCGCCAAGGTGCAAGGACACCGGCTTGCTGAGATCCGTCGTAGTCGCGGGTTGACCCAACAGGCCCTCGCGCAGCGCATGGGGGTCACCAAGGGCCGCATTTCGCAGATCGAGCAAGGCAAGATCTCCGGGCAGGATGTGCTCGCCCGGTACGCCACTGCTCTGGGCGGTCGGCTTCATCAGTCGATCTACTTTGACGACGGTGACATCGCTGCTATCGCCTGAGACGAAGCAGGGGGCTCATACCGTCTGATACCTCGTAAAGGGGCGAGGGGTAATCTGGCAGCGTGAGCAGGTCACCGTATGCATCCCGCCACTCTTGGAATTCCTCTCGGCTCGGACATCGGGATGATGGGGGCTGTTCCGGGGCACCGCGTACAGCAGCAGGCACAGCAACACCGGCTCACGTGATCACACGTCATCAGCCCGCACTTCCCGCCTGACCAGGTCAGGAACCTCCCTACAGGCAGACCGGTTCCCGTTTGCAAGCAGGAAGTCAGGAGTTCGAATCTCCTAGGCTCCACCAGCAAAACGCACCCCCGCTAATGATCGCTTAGCGGGGGTGCGTGACTAAGTGAGTGACCACGTCTCTTCTTGTGCCGGGAAAATGCCGTCCATGGCCTCTGCGCCCTCCAGCAGCACGGGCCGTAGCTGAAAGCGGTAAACCGTCTCGGTCACCACGGTGTTCGCGTGGCCTACCAGGCGCGAGATGTCCTCGATAGGGATTCCCGAGTCCGACAAGATCGACACGAAGCTGTGCCGTAGCTCGCGGGGTGTCCACTCCGCGCTAACCAGCCCAGCGCGATCGAGTACTTTCCGGAAGTCGCGACGGACGTTCGTGGCACTGAGCGACGTATCAGTCTTGGTGCAGAAGACTAGACCCGCGCTCTTCCGCATATTGCCCGAAGCGGTTCGTACTTCGTCCTGAGCCTCACTGAGCTGACGAAGAGCCTTCACTGCACGTGCCGGCATCGTGAGCGTGCGCCGCGACAGGGCCGGACCTGTCAGCGCACGCGTGCGCCGGTCACGAGGCCGGCCTTACTGCATGCCTCCGGCGGGGGCGCTCCGGCTCCGGGCAGCCAAGATCGTTCCCTGGCCCGTCTGAGGGGTTGCCGCGGAAGCCTGCCCGCCTGCCGCCGTCCCAGGGCAAGCCCTAGCAGACCAGCCGCGGGGCCGCCTCCGCTCCATCACGGCCATGGACCGGGCACCCAGGTGGGCAACCCCGCGGCTGGTCCGCTATCCGTCGGATGGGACGACGGCAGACGGGCAGGCCAAAGAGCGTTCCTGCCCATACGCGAGCTTCGAGTCAGCTCTGTGGCGCTTCAGCAGCACTTGCGGAACGGACGATCAGGGCGGACCCAGGTTCTCCACTTGGGATTATCGACCACACGTTCCCGGAGCCAGTAATCGAACAGTCGTCCGCGCGAGTCTGCGCCACGGCCGCTATAAGGCAGGTATCCTCGTCGATTCCTACGGCTGACGAAACACATCCTGATTCCACGAGTGCGACGGTTCGTCCGAGGGTGCCAGCCTGGGCAGTGTGCACATCCACGCCGAACTCGATCAGACCTAGTCCAGGGCGCACAGTCAACTCATCCAGACCTTCCGACCATTCACGCGGGCTGACCTCCTTGCCGTGAAGGCGATGCCCGCCTACCAGCGCCGCAGTAGACGCAATCATCGCTCCGGCGGAGAATCCCACATATGGAACGCCTGCGGAGACGGCTGAACGGATCGCAGCGCCTGAATCGTATAGCCCGGCGAGATAGTCTGGTGTTGGGCCACCTGCGACGACGATGCCATCGACACTGAGGAACACGGCCGGATCGATGGCCTTCCCCTGCAAAAATACCGGCTCGACAGCGGCCCACCCATCAGGGACTAGCGCCTCGACGTAACTGGGAAGGAAGTACTCAGCACTGCCCTGGTGATCGACAAGAACGATAGCCAGGCGCGGGTGACGTAGTTGTGCACGTGCGTGCACCTCTGCTTCGGACCGGAACGACTGTAGAAGGTTGGCGGTAGTCACGGTGTCTAAGCCGCCACCCACGAGGAAGATGCTCATGACGAGCAGGCTATCTATCGATCATCAATTGCCCCGATGTGGGTAGACACAGAACCAAGTGGTCCCCTCGTCTACATCTCGCCTTCGCTGTTCTCGATCAATCCAGCGCGACAGCGCTCGACCTCCTCGGAGACCCCGCTCTACAGTGAAGCGTGGCCGACGACTGGACCGAAGACGAATACGTCGAGTACCTGCACGGCGAGCGTCGGCGGTTCGCGTGGGTGATGCAACGATACGGAGGCACCACGCTGGCTCAGGCGGAAGCGGCAGCCTTGGAGCGCTATCCCTACGAGGCGAGCAACGCGCTATTCCGCGGGCTCATCTTCCATGACGAGGCATGGCATTGGGCGATGCTGGCGATCTACGGAGACCTCTACTGGGTGGAGCACCCGGAGTTCGTCGCCCCATCGCCTGAGTACGAAGCCTTCGCGGAAGCCGAGCCCCCAAGTGAGTGTCAAACTGAGTGACTTCCGGGGTGCCCAGCCTCGCCCCCCGATGCACATCCATGCGCTGAACATATAGCTTTACCAGGACAAACGTCAGGTCAGAGGATCATGGCCAGTGCTTTGCAAGCAGGAAGTCAGGAGTTCGAATCTCCTAGTACTCCAGTGACACATCGCGATCATGGTTGGGATCTGCGCTGGTAGTGGCAGTGTCGGGCGGTTGCCTGATGGCGACGCCGCCAGTCTGACCAGCGCAGGATGTCCGTGATGGGTGGGGCGTGCTCAAGATGAGCGCGGCCAGCAACCGCCGGATCTCGGGGAGTGTCAGCCGGATGCGGTCGTCGGCGTCGGACGGCTGGGCGGCAGCGATGACCGCCAGCAAGGCCAGGGCAAGCATGGCCAGGGTGATGTGCCGGTGCCAGGCCGTCCAGCCGCGCACCTGGTAGTGGTCCAGGCCGACCTGCCCCTTAGCGGCTTGGAAGGACTCCTCGACTGCCCAGCGGACACCGGCGATCTTGACCAGGGCCATCAAGGGTTGCCGATCGGGGGCGTAGCAGCGGTAGAAGGCCAGCTCACCGGTGCTCAGGTTGCGGCGGATCAGCAGCCATCGGAACCCATCCGGCTGGTCCTCGTCGATGCGGGCCCAGGCCCAGGCATACCAGCGTGGGCCCTTAGCGCCCTGCCCGGCGCGGTAGCGATGCCAGTGCCGGTCGGCCACCCGCGCGGCGACCTCGGCCGCGCTGACCTGGGCTCCCTCGAACTTGATGCGCCGGTTGCCGGCGATCGCCAGAACGTACCCCATCCGGCGCCCTTCCAGAGCGGCGCGTAGGCGCGGGTCCTGGCCGTAGACCTCATCACCCGTCACCCAGCGGGCGGGCACCCCGGCCTCCAGCGCGGCCAGCACCATGGCGGTGGCCAGCGCGGGCTTGGTGGCAAAGCCTGCCTCGTCCGGGATGCCGGCCGCCTGGCATCGGCCGGGGTCGGCCAGCCAGGTGTGTTCGGGCAGGTAGAGACGCCGATCCAGCAGCGCCCGCACGGCCGGGGTGGCGTAGGCCAGAAACACGCCGATCTGGCAGTTCTCGATCCGGCCCGCGGTGCCGCTGTATTGCCGCTGCACCCCGGCCGAGGCAGTGCCCTTCTTGATAAAGCCGGTCTCATCGGCGATCAGCACGCCATCCGGGCCGAGTCGATCGACGACGAAGGCTCGCACGTCATCGCGTACGGCGTCGGCGTCCGGTAGCTGTCAAACCGTATGAGACGTATCAGGCGACTTGTTCTGTATCGGAGCTGGGTTCCTCCTTGGCGGGTTCGTTGATCCAGACTGCGGTG
>NZ_JBFAMX010000242.1:0-14858 GCF_040659615.1 Nonomuraea sp. NPDC049784 | reverse complement strand
ACCGCCAAGGTGCGCGGCGCCCGGGCGGCCGGCGCGCAAGCCGTCGACTTCTACGCCTACGGCCTGGCCAGCGACCCCGTGCTCGACCGCATCCCGCACGCGCTCAGCTGACTCCGTGTGCCGGAAGGCAGTGGCGTCCGCGAAAACCATCGAAACGCTCAGCCCTTCCGTCCGCCGCCGCGGCGTTCGGTGCGCGACTGCTCCAGCTCGGCACGCAACTCCGTAAGCTGCCCTTGCCCGGACCGCGCGGCGCACTCCTCCTGAGGCTCATCCCGGGTTCCGGTGAGCTCGCCCGCCAGGCCCTCACGGGGAGGCGTGTTCGAGCGCCTGGCGGGCGTCCGCCTGGCCCTGCTCGGCGCGGGCCTGCGCAACCTGTGCGACCTGGACGTCGCGGGCGGCCTGGTCCTGGGTGGTGGGGGTGCGGCCGGAATATGGCGTAAAGGCGCCGTGCCCCCTGGAACTGCAGGTCAGGCGCAGGTCTTGCCGCAAGGTTTCGGCGGTGGTCCGCAGTACGACGGATGTGGCCGGAATGCCAAGCGAAGCATCATTGACGCGTTGGCCTGCGGTGACGTTGTTCCGGAGATCGGACAGAGCTGTGCTTTTGTCTGGTCAGCAGCCCAGCGCGGCCCGTTTCCGCCATACTCCGGGACCTCGCCCCTGGCATACTCGATGAACTCGGCCCTCCTGGAGCGGCGGTAGAACAGCGGTGCCGGCGGTTCGGGCCCGCGTCGATGATCATATGCGGGCGTCGGGCATGTCGCCGGTGGCAGGCCAGCGCCTGCCGCCTTCCCAGTAGGACTGGACTTCGTCCAGGGAGCGGCCCTTGGTCTCCGGAGCCAGGAAGTGCACGAAGACCCACGCCAGGATGGTGATGGCCAGGAGGATGAGAAAGGTCAGCATGCCGCCAACGGTGTTGAGCAGGTCGAGGAAGAACTGGGCGATGAACAGGTTCGTCGTGAGGTTCGTCAGCAGCATGACCGACGCTCCAGCGCCACGAAGGTGGTCTGGGAAGCCTTCGGCAGCAAAGATCCACACCACCGCTCCGAAACCGGAGTTGAAACCAATGATGAAGACAATGAGGCCGAGGAAACCCACCACTTCGGGAGAGTTGGTGGCGAACATGAGCACCATCAGCGCATGGCCCAGGCCCATGAGAGCGGTGCCGGTGAGCAGAACGAGCCGTCTGCCGAACCGGTCGATCGTCAACGCGCAGACGAACGCCGCGACAGCGCCCGCCAGTTGGACGAAGCCAGGCAGCACCAGCAGCCCGAAACTATCGGTATAGCCCATGCGCTGGAAGATCCGGGGGCTGAAGAACACTACCGCGTTGACGCCCGTAGCCTGCACGAAAAAGCCCAGCGTGACAACGAAGAGCGTCAGCGCCCTGTATCGGGAACTGAGCATGGTGCGCAAGACACCCGGCCGACGCGAGGCACCGGCCGTCGAGTCGGCCCTCCGCTCCTGCTGGAGTTGACGCCAGCGGTCGGTCTCGGGCAGCCGTATCAGCAGCACGGTGCTGGCGAGGGCGAGGACACCGGGAATGGCGAGCATCAGGCGCCACTGCCCGCCGCCCGTGAGAAGGTAGCCGCAAAGGTAGCCCATCGCACACCCGAGAGAGGTCGCCACCTGGTACAGGACCGCAATGCGTCCGCGAGCGCGCGTCGAGCCCGATTCAGCGATGAAGATGGGCATCGCCACGATGGCGACCCCCATCATGGTGCCCTGCACGAAGCGGCTTGAGTCCAACCAAACCAGGGTTTCCGACGTCACGGCAAGGGCGGTGGCTGCCACGTACAGCAGCGCCAGCCAGATCAGGGTTGCCCGACGCCCGAGCGTGTTGACGAGCCTGCTGCCCAGCAGCGCGCCAACGATCCACCCAGCCGCCGTAGCGGCGTACAGCGAGCCCTGCTGAGTCGTGGTGAGCCGGAAATGGTCCGTGACCAGTAATAGCGCGCCGGCCATGGCGCTGGCGTCGTATCCGCCGGTCAGTCCTTTGAGCATGGCCAGGAGACTCACTTTGGCGTCCTGTCCATGCCGGACAGTGGGTGTGGGGGTCAAGGAATTTGTCCTCCTCGTGTCCAGGGGCCACATGCCGCTTTGATCGCCGAGCTGGGGGCGACTGATCTCCGGTCAGGTCCGGAGCCGGTACCGCGCGCTCGTTGCGGCACGCCGGCGGTGACGGCGATGCCAGCTGATTTGCTCGTGCGGCTCGAAGATGGGGTCGACGGGCCGTCGTCGCGCCGGGCCTCGGCGACCGGCTGGGTCGAGCAACTGATGAGCGAGCCAGCCGTTCAGTGCCAGGAGGAACAAGACGACGAGAGATACGGCGGGCTGAAGCAGCAGCATTCCTCTATCGTTCAGCGGCGCTGGTCGGTGAACCAGTGACAAGAATGCCGATGGTCGATAGTTTCTGGCCATGCATCGAGTGGCTGTCCTGGCTGTCGATCGTGTCGACAGCCTCGACCTGGCGATCCCCCTGCAGGTGTTCGGCCTCGCCCACACGCTGGACAAAGCCCCAGGCGCCCTGTTCGGCGAGCCGCTGTATGAGACCTTGATCTGCGGCGAACGGCGCCGTCTGACGGTGACCGGTGCCGGGGGTGTGGCGCTGTTCCGGATGACAGCCCCGCATCTGCTCGACATGGTGCACACCGCTGACACGATCGTCGTCCCTGGCAGCAACGAGGACCGGGAACCGACACGGGCGGTGATCCAATGCCTGCGGGACGCGCACGACCGGGGTGTGCGGATCGCCTCGATCTGCAGCGGAGCGGTCATACTAGCGGCCGCCGGCCTGCTCAACGGCCGATCGGCCACGACCCATTGGAGCAGCGCGGCCCAGCTCGCTGAGCGCTACCCGGACGTCAACGTGGATCCTGACGTCTTGTTCGTCGACGAAGGCGACGTGCTCACCTCGGCCGGTGCCGCCACTGGGCTGGACCTGTGTCTGCACATGGTCCGCACCGACTTCGGGTCCGCCATCGCGGCCGAAGTAGCCCGGCACACCGTCGTCGCACCCCAACGCGACGGTGGGCAAGCCCAGTTCATCATCCATCCCCGACCAGGCCCAGACCACGGCTCGCTCGAACCGACGATGCGCTGGATCCGCGATCACCTCTCCGAACCGATCACGCTGGCCGACATGGCCGGCCACGCTGCCGTCAGCCAGCGCACCCTCAACCGCAGGTTCCGCGAACAGACCGGGACGACTCCGCAGCGATGGCTACTCCTGCAGCGGATCCACCTGGCCCAGGAATTCCTCGAAAGTTCAGATCTCTCCGTGGAAGAGGTCGCTCGGCGATGCGGCTTCGGCACTTCGATGAACCTCCGACAACACTTCGCCAAGCACGTCTACACCTCCCCGAACCGCTACCGGCAAACCTTCAACCCCCGCTGACCAGTGCCACCTTCACCAACCTCACGCACCCAGCTCACCATCGCCCAGGCGGTGAGCCCGCACCTCGCACCACGAGACGTGCGGGTCGGCGGAGGGTGCCGACATCACCAACCCCGACCAGCTCGCCGCCGCACCCGGCTGGACCCTGCACGACCTACGCCACTCCGCCCTCACCACGCCGCCGAAAACGGCGCCAACACCGGCACTCTGCTCGCCTACTCCGGCCACGCATCCGTCGCCAGCCTCGCCCACTAACGACCAGAGGAAAGCTCTGTGTGATCAGGGGCTTGGGTCAACGGCGGGGGTTGGGGGTCCCGGCGGGCCTGCCCCGACGCGTCCAGGCGACACGCCGGTGCTATGAGGCGGAAGCGTGCGTCCCGCTGGTGGCAGATGCAGGGCAGAACACCGACGTGAGGGCTTGGTCGATGCGCTTGCCCACAGCGGCGCGCTCGCCATCGTCCATGGCCACCGTCACGGAAACCGCGAACTGCAGCCGCCCGTGGCCACGACCGCGGCGGCCAGGGGTCCGGTCAGCAGGGCGACCTTGACCCGGGCGTCAGCGTCGCCGCCCACGCCTACCTGGGTGCCATCCCTCGCCCCGCGCTCCTCCTACGGCCGCGTCCGACGAATCAGGGCATAGAGCTCGAGCAGCAGACCGCCTCCGAAGAGGCACACAGCACGCACGTGTGAAGAGACCAAGGCGGAACGGTAGCGGCTGAGCAGTCGTCACCGTACCGCCCGAAAAATTGATCGCGAGCACCGGTCACCTCCGCCCCTCGCGACACGTCATAGCGGTGACCCACCTCTGAGATCCAGAAAGGAACCCATCATGACCACGCAGGAAACGCTCCAGTCGCGGCTGCCCGACCCCTCCATGCTCATCCCCGAGCTGGGACAGATCGGCGGAGCCCTGTTCAAGGCCACCGGGAACGGCTCGATCCCGCAGACCACCATCAGTCTGGTGCAGCTGCGGGCCGGCCAGATTGTCGGAAACACCTACCTGACCGTGTTGCACACCGGCAGTCTGCGCAAGGCCGGGGAATCGGAGGAGCGCATCACCGCCGTGGCGTCCTGGCAGGACGCGCCCTACTTCACCGACGCCGAACGGGTGGCCCTGGCGCTGGTGGAGGCCGTCCTCACCCCGAACCCGCACGGTGAACGGGTCCCCGCCGACCTGTACACGCAGGTAGCCGAACACTACGACGACAAAGCGCTTGCCACGCTCACCGTAGCGATCAGCCAGGTCTTCTTCTTCATCCCCCTTGCCGTCATCGGCAAGCCGCTCCCTGGCGTATCTCCCACGGAGCAGTGGAGGAAGTGACGCACTAGGACCCTGATGTTAAGCGGGTCACCCCGGTTGAGCGTCTTCGGATGAGTGCGCTGAACGACGTCCTGCGAGAGCCTCGCAGGACGTCGTCCGCGTGACAGGATCCGTCGTTCGTGCCGGCCTGAAAGGTTATCCCTAGGCTCGCTGGGGTCGTCCTGTCCGGCCGGAGCCTGCCAGAAGGGTGTTCTGCCTGGTCACGCCGTTGCTGTCGCCCATCGTCCGCCCGCTGCGGAGGCAGCGCCCAGCACGGCCATCCGGGCGAGGTCGACGGCGGCGACCACCAGTGAGAAGTCGGCATCGACCTTGGTGACGTCCCGGACCCGGGCGCGGCGTCCGCCGTGCCGTCGCCGCATCAGATGAGAGATCTTGCGCTCCACCTTCGGCCGCGTGGCACGGTACTGGGCCAGCCAGCCGGGATCGGCGCTGTTGACCCGGCCACGGGCCAGGTGCTCCTCGTGAGGACTGACCTTTATCTGACGGAGGTGGGGCTGGGGCGGCGTTTGCGGGGGGCGGCGGAGCGGGGCGGGTGGGTGCGCATGTGGTCGCGGACACGGGTCATGATGTCGCCAAGGTGGTGCAGGTCGTCGTCGGGGCTGGGGCCGCGGGTGATGAGGCCGGCCTTTTCAGCAGGCTGGCCTGGTAGGTCAGGCCGCTACGGCTGTAGACGACACCGTCGGCCGGCTGCGTCATGGTCAGGGGACCGTGCGCGTGGGCGAGGCGGGCCAGGAGCAGGAACTGCACGTAGCTGATGTCGCCCTCGGTACGTAGCTGCTGTTCGGCCTGGCTGCTGGCCGTTCTCGAGCGATTCGCGTCCCGGCCCGGCCGGATCTGGACGATCGTCGCCCTGGTCGTGCTCGCCCTGTCCCTGTTCGGCCCGCTCGGCAGCGCCGTTGGCATCGCCGCGACACTGGTGCTGGTCCTGTTGCACCTGATCGTCGACCAGATCGCCGAACTGCTGCGCCAAGCGGGACGACAACGCGTCATCAACGCCGAGGCAGCCCGCCTTCAGCCTCTGCTGGCCGCTCACCGGCGCTCGGGTACTGGCTGAGATCGGCGATGACCGGGCACGCTTCGCCGACGCGCGAGCGCTCAAGGCTTACGCTGGGTCCGCGCCGGTTACCCGTGCCTCCGGCAAGAGCCGCATCGCGATGCACCGGCGTGTCAAGAACCAGCGCCTGGCCACCGCCGGCTACCAGTGGGCTTTCTCAGCGTTAACCGCCTCGCCCAGCGCCCGCGCCCATTACCAGCGGCGACGCGACTCCGGCGACAGCCACACCGCCGCCTTGCGCAACACCTTCAACCGCCTGCTCGGCTGCCTGCATCAATGTCTCCACACCGGTCAGCCCTTCCGAGAAGCCACCGCCTTTCCGACGCGATGTCCCGCAGCGGCTTGACACCTCAACTGCGTGGGATGTCTTGTCGGCCAAGGTGTCGCGCAGCGTGCCGGCGCTCACCGCCGACGACGGCCGCGGCGCCTTCGGCGTCATCGGCCGCGTCGTCGCAGGGGTGTGCGTCAGGTGAATTCGGCTCGGTGGGCGGTGGCCCACACAGTGAAGGTGCGTGGGACCGCACCGGTGACGGCGGTGATCGTTGCGTCGGTGCGTCCCGGTCGGCCCACTGCGGCGGACCAGGTCGCGAGGCGGGCGTCCGCGGCAGGGCCGGGTATCCCCGCGGCCGTGGCCGCGGCCCGCCATTCGTCTGGTGACTGCTCAATAGCCTCTACCGGTCGGCCGACCGCATCGGCCACGATCCTGATGAGCTCGCGCCGGGTAAGGCTCTGGCCGCCGCTGAGACGGTAGACCCGGCCGTGGTGCCGATCCTCGGACAGGGCGGCCACTGCGGCGTCGACGATGTCGTGTTCGTCCACCGGCTCCTGGTATGCGTCGAGGTAGGGCGCGGCTACCGTGCCCCGCTTGATCTGACCGGCCCAGCGCAATGCGTTGCCACTGAGGTCCGTCGGCCGCAGGAACGTGTACGTCAACCCAGCCGAGCGGACTGCGGTCTCGAGTTCCCGGTACCCGAACACGTCAAACTCGGCCGCCAACTCCACGACGGCACTGGAGAGCACCACCACCGACCGGAGGTCGGCAGCCTTGAGCGCCGCAGTCATGCGGTGCACGTCCACATCGTTGGTGTCCAAAAACACCCTGGACACAGTCTGCAGAGCAGTAGAAAGTCCCGATGTGTCCGAAGGGGCGACATAGGTGATCGGCACGCCGTCGGGTGCATTCGCCGCGGGATCAGCGCTCATGCCGCGCACATCGTGGCCCGCGTCGCGGAGTGCGCGCGCGACCATATCGCTCAGTGCGCCACCGATACCGGTGACGAGAATTCGTCCTGCGTCAGTCATTGCGGACTCCGTTCGTTGGTGGGGGAGGGGTGATCGGACTCATGCCGCCACCTCATCGAGGCCGAGCAGTGCGCGGTAGAGGTGTGGCTGGTGTGTTTGGTCATCATGGCTGCTCAAGTGAGAGACTGAGGCAAGCCGTTTTCCTTTGCGATCGCTTCTCGTACGGCCGGGACGATCTCGTTGGCCCAGCGGCCGAGTGAGACGACGTCCGGCGTGCCGCCACTTGGCGAGAAGAGGATGAAGCCCGACGTGCCGTGTTCCAGCAGGGCACTGGTCAGTTCCTCGACCCATTGGCCGACGGAACCGCCGATCCAGCGGCCGGCGCGGTCCCGCGTGGCGGCCAGCGGCCGGCCGGTGATGCGTCCGGGGAAATTGAAGACCGTGCGGATCTCGCTCGAATCACGACCCACGGCCGCGGCCGCCTCGTCGATGACCGGCCGCGATGCCCGGTATCGCTCGCTCCGCCAGTCCGCCGCGTGGCCGGGGATCCAGCCGTCGGCTACCCGGCCAGTGGCTGCCAGAGATTTCGGGCCGACCGACCCAGTCCACACGGGCGGCGCGGCCACCGGGGCCGGCTCGATCTGGTCCACCTGTAGTACCGGCCCCGGAAGGTGACCGGCGGACCGCCACCCGACAGCAACTTGACCAGGACGATCGCCTCCTCGAAGGCGTCAACGGCATCGCCCGGGGAAAGCCTCGGCATCCCATGTCGGAGATCCGGTCCCACAGCCCGCCCGCTCCCGTGCCGAGCACGATGCAGCCGCCGGACAGCGCTGACAGCGACGTCACCGTCCGCGCCAGCCAAGGGAGGCGTACGCGTCCAGGCGCCCACCGATGTAGTCGGTCCGCAGCCGTATGAGTGCCGCCTCGCATGCGCGCCGGATGTGCAGCGCGGACAGGAACCTGTCGTTGGGCCCATCGCCGGTCGGGAGGTAGAGCTTGGTGGCCAACACGGTCTTCTCGCGTCGGCCGCCGCCCGTGGCGAACCAACGGCCGATAATCTGTTCGGTGACGCCTTCGCCCGGCTTGGCGCCGTACACGTCGGCCGTGTCGAAGAAGTTGATGCCGTGCTCCTGCGCACGGTCCATGATCGTGTGACTGTCGGCTTCGGACGTTTCCGGCCCGAAGTTCATCGTGCCCAGGACCAGCCGGGACACCGAGAGGCCGCTGCGGCCCAACTGGGTGTAGTCCATGTCAGGCGGCGCCGAACTGCTCGGTGAAGCGGCCGGTGAACAGGTCCGCGCCCTTGTACGCCGAGACCGTCTCGGCCGGGACGACGGCCGGGCCGTCGGGGGTGGGCAACTGGCCGACGCCGCCACGCGGTCCGAGCGGGAGCAGGATCATGGGGTGCGGCAAGGGCTGGTAGGTGGCCTCCGGCTGCTCGCCGCGCAGTTGGGCGATGATGTTCTGGGCCACCACCTCGGCGTGCTGCATCGCGTACCCGGCCATCTTGATCTCGGCGACGTCGGTGATGTCGCCGATGGCGTAGACGTGCTCATGAACGGCGTCGCGCCCGTGAACGTTGAGGGTTTCGGTGACGGGAACCTGCCCCTGCGGCGTACGAGTCGTCAGCCGGCCATCGGCGAGGTAGTCGCTGTTGACGCGCACGCCGTGCGCGCGGAACCAGATGTCGGCGGTGATCTCCTCCCCACCGGTCGCGGTGACGGTGAACGTCGCCGCCTGGCCGGGCTCGGTCGCCGGAGGTGCGGTCAGGCGGGTGCCCAGCCGCAGGTGGATATCGAGCTCGTCGAGCTGACGGCGCAGCTCCTCGCGCATCTCCGCGGGAAAGGCGGCCAGCAGCTGCTCGGCCGGGTCGACGATGGTCACGTGCTTGTGCGGCCAGACCTCCTTGATCTCCCCCGCCAGTTCCAGGCCGACCGGCCCAGCACCGAGGATCAGCACCCGCTCGGAACCCGCCAGTTCCTTGTGGGTCCGGAGCAGGTCGTCCAGGACCTCGTCGGTGGAGTCAGAGGTGGGCTTGGCGGGGTAGGCGTAGCTGGAGCCGGTGGCCAGGACCAGGTAGTCGGCCTCAACCCGCCGGCCCGAGGCCAGGGTGACGCCGCCGGGGTCCACCGAGACCGCGCGGTCGCGCACCACCGTGCCGTGCCTGAGCCACTGGTCGAAGGGGAAGAACATGTTGGGCGCCCAGTCGGGCTGGGTCAGCGCCCGCAGCGAGCCGGCCGAGTTGATGAACGCGTCCCGGGGGTCGATGAGGACGACGTCGGCCTCCGAGTCCAGCGCCTTGGCGACCGCAGAGCCACCGTATCCTCCGCCGATGACCACGACTGTACGACTCATAATCAACACTCCAACACAAAAAAGGTTGAGTTCGTGACGCGAACAATATTAGTTCGTATCCCGAACCGCAACTCCTTCTCAGGTTCAGCGCGGGTGGCGGGGGCGCCTCGTGTCGACGTTGCGGGTCAGAGTGTTGAGGATGCCGGGTAGTTCTGCCACGGTCTGGGCGGGCAGGCCGGTCACGGTTTCCTCCGCCAGAGCGCACCATAGCTGCTTGACCTGGTCGGCTAGAGCTTTACCGCTGTCGGTGAGTTCGACGATGCTGGCGCGCTTGTCGGAGGGGGCGGGTTTGCGGCGGATGTGGCCGGTGGCTTCGAGCTTGCGGGTCATGAGCGTGACGCTGGGGGGCTCGCAGCCGAGCGCCTCGCTGAGCTGGGCCTGGATCATCGGGCCGGTACGGGCAAGTTCGAGCAGGAGCGCCTCCTGCCCGGGGTGCAGGCCGAGCGGGGCCAGCAGCGCCGCGGCCCTGGCTCGGTGGCGCAGGCTCAGGAGGCGGATGGCCTGGTTGAGGGCGTCGGCTTGCTCGAAGTCCACGGGCTCTCCTTGACAGGTTAGTTATGTGCATAACATTATCCGCATAACTAATCCCGGGCAACATCGAGGGAGCCGACATGACCGTGAAGGTCGCAGTCATCTACTACAGCGCGACAGGCAATGTGCACTCACTCGCGCAGGCCGTCGCAGAGGGGGCCGCCTCGGCCGGGGCCGAGGTGCGGCTGCGGCGGGTCGCCGAGCTGGCGCCCGACAGCGCGATTGCCCAGAACCCCCTGTGGAGGCGGCACGCCGACGCCGCCACGTCGATCCCCCAGGCCTCGGTTGAGGACCTGGCGTGGGCCGACGCGTTCGCGTTCGGGACGCCGACCCGGTTCGGTGCGCCGGCCGCGCAGCTCAAGCAGTTCATCGACCAGGCCGGCGGGTTGTGGCAGGAAGGCAGACTGGCCGACAAACCGGTGACGGCCTTCACCTCGGCGTTCAACCGGCACGGCGGTAGCGAGGCCACGATCTTGTCGCTGAGCAATGTCTTCTACCACTGGGGGGCGCTGATCGTCCCACCCGGATTCACCGATCCGGTCGTGTACGCCGCCGGCGGCAACCCCTACGGCACGTCGCTTGTGACCGGCGCGCCGACCGGAGACGCCCCCGGTGCCGCGGCGCTCGAAGCGGCCAGGTACCAGGGACGGCGGCTGGCCCAGATCACGATCCGGCTGCTCGGGGGCAGCCACGTCACCGATGCCGCGGGCGACGGGGAGACCCGTGGAACCAGGGCCGGAACAACCTCCCAGACCGCGTGAGCGGCGGGTCGGCAAGGAAGAAGTCATGACAAGCACCAACACCGCAACTCAGTGGGCCAGGCCGCAAGCCGGCCCCGCCTGGATGATCATGGCGCTGGCGTGTACCAGCCAGTTCATGGTGATCCTGGACGCGTCCATCGTTAACGTCGCCCTACCCTCGATCCGCCGGGAACTCGGCTTTACGCCCACCGGCCTGCCCTGGGTGGTGAACGGCTACCTGCTCACCTTCGCCGGCTTCATGCTGCTGGGTGGCCGCGCCGCTGACCTGTTTGGCCATCGGCGGATGCTGACCGCCGGGCTCTTCTTGTTCTCCGCCTCGAGTCTGGCCGGCGGCCTGGCGACCGCTCCGGAGGTCCTGGTGGCGGCCCGCGTCGCGCAGGGCATGGGAGCCGCCATGCTGGCCCCGGCGACGCTGGCCGTGATCAACACCTGCTTCATCGAACAGCGCGCGCGTGCCCGGGCGTTCGGCGCATGGTCTGCCTCGGGCGGTGTGGGCGGGATGGCCGGCGCGGTCGTGGGCGGTGCCATGACAACTGGCCTGTCGTGGAGGTGGGTCTTCCTCATCAACGTGCCGATCGGCGCGGTGCTGATCGCAGTGGCCATGATGTCGCTGGCCGGAACGCGAACCGGCCGGAGGGAATCGCTCGACCTCACTGGCGCGGTCACGGGGACGACGGGGTTGGCCGCACTGATCTACGGGATCATGCAGAGTGCCGATCATAGCTGGACGTCCGTGCTGGTCGTCGGGCCAGCCGTGGCGGGCCTGCTCCTGCTCGTCGTCTTCACCGTGGTGGAGGCGCGTTTCGCCACCCAGCCGATGATGCCCCTGCGGCTGTTCAGAATCCGGGGGGTGGCCGTCGGCAACGGCATGCTGCTGCTGTTCGGAGGGATTGCCATCGCGATGTGGTATTTCACATCGCTATTCCTGCAGAACGTACTCGGCTACAGCGCGCTTCAAGCAGGGCTCGGGCAGACACCCGCGGCGGTGACGTTCGCGGTGATCGCGCGCTTGGCCGCCGCCCTCCTGCCGCGAACCAGTGTGCGCCCTCTGGTGCTGGCCGGCTGCGGCTGTTTCCTGGCCGGTTTCGGCTGGCTCGCCCAGGCACACGCCGACAGCGGCTACGTCACCAGCGTGCTCGGGCCTACGCTGCTCATCGCGGTCGGCATCGGGCTGACCTTCCCCACCCTCATGGCCGCGGCGACCGCCGACGTTCCCGAGGGCGACGCGGGGAGCGTTGGCGGCCTGGCCAACACCGCCAGCCAGGTAGGCGGGTCGGTAGGCCTGGCGGTGCTCGCACCGGCCGCCGGCGCCAGAGCCGCGATGGAGGCCGGCGGGAGTTCCCCGGCCGCCGCCCTCGCCGCCGGCTACGACCTGGTCTTCCTCATGGCGGCCGGGCTCGGCCTGGCCATCGCGGTGGTCAGCCTGCTGCTGCCGCGGCACCGGCGCGGCTGACCGCCGGCGACGCCGCATGCTCACTCGCCGCACCCCTGTGTCCGCGTACGATCCATGCGACGGCAGGGAGGGCCAGGTGGGCCTTGTAGCCGTCGTCGCGCTGCCGGCGGCTTTTGCGGATGTGTCGGGCCTCGGGGTCGACGGTGGAGCTGATCCGATTCGGTGGGGTGCGGCGGGCGATCCGCGGGCGTCCGTCGGAGCCGTCGGTGGGTTCGACGTCTTGGCCGTTCGGCGGTGTGGATGGCTGCCATGGCGGTGGCAGCCAGAGAAATTTGGGAACTCGGGGGCCGGCGGATGTCGAGAATGCTCCGACGGCTCCGTCCCTGGGGCGGATCACGACAACGACCCTGGAGGGACGGCTATGCGAGCGAACGAGATCACCGAGATTCTGGACCGGCCGATCAGCCGAGAGCTGTTGGCACGCGACGTGACCCGGCTGGCGTACGTGGCCAAGGACGGCACGCCCCGGAACGTCCCGATCGCGTTCACCTGGAATGGTTCGGAGATCGTCATGTGCACCACGAAGAACGCCCCGAAGCTCCCGGCTCTGCGCGAGAACCCGATGGTCGCCCTGACGATCGACACCGAGGTGCACCCGCCCAAGATCCTGCTGATCCGCGGTCGGGCCGAGCTGGACGTCGTCGACGGCATCCCGGACGAGTACCTCCAGATCAACGGCTCGTACGAGATGACGCCCGAGCAGCGGGTCGAGTGGGAGGCCGAGGTCCGCTCGCTCTACGACGGCATGGTCCGGATCGTGGTGACCCCGACGTGGGCGAAGCTGATCGACTTCGAGACGACCCTGCCGAGCGCGGTCGAGGAGCTGGTCCGGCAGCGGGCCGAGCGTGAGCACGCCTGAACGTCGATGGTGATGTCGCTCATGACGGAACCTTTCTGGTGTGCTGGTGCAGTGGATCTGTGGTCAGGCCGCGGCGCGGGCGGTCAGGGGGCGGCGGCGCAGGCTCGGGTTCTCCATGGCTGGGGGTTGGAAGGCCTGGTCGAGGGTGCCGACGTCGGTGCCGGGCGGGACGATCTCGTCGATCCGGTCGAGGATGTCGTCGGTGAGTACCACGTCGATGCCGGCGAGAAGGTCGTCGAGGTGGCTCATCGTGCGCGGCCCGACGATCGCGCTGGTCACGCCGGGATGGGCGATCGTGAACGCCATGGCGAGGTGGGTCAGCGGCAAGCCCGCCGTCTCCGCGAGCGAGATGAACTGCTCTACGGCGTCGAGACGGCGCTCGTCGTTGAGGTGATTGAAGAAGCCGGCGCGGCGGAGTTCGTTCTGCCGGCCCTTGCGGACGCGTCCCGTGAGCAGTCCCTGCCCGAGCGGGCCCCACACCAGCGTTCCCACCCCATAGCGCTGGGCGACCGGCAGCACCTCGCGTTCGATGCTGCGGTTGAGCAGCGAGTACGGCGGCTGCTCTGTGTGGAACCGTTGCAGACCGCGCCGCTCGGCAACCCACTGGGCTTCGATGATGTCGGACGCCGGCATCGTGGATGTCCCGATCGCACGGACTTTCCCGCTGTGGATCAGGTCCGAGAGCGCGGAAAGCGTCTCCTCGATGCCCGTGGTGGGGTCCGGCCGGTGGATCTGGTAGAGGTCGATGTGGTCGGTCTGCAGGCGGCGCAGCGAGTTCTCGACCGCGGTGATGATCCAGCGCCGCGAGGCGCCCTGGTGATTGGGGTTGTCGCCCATCGGGCGGCTCACCTTGGTCGCGAGGACGACGTTGTCCCGTCGCCCCTTGAGCGCCTTGCCGACGACCTCTTCGGAGTCGCCGTAGGCGTCGGCGGTGTCGATGAGGTTGATTCCCGCGTCCAGCGCTTTGTGGATGATGCGGGCCGAGTCGTCGTGGTCGGGGTTGCCGATGGACGTGGCGAACATCAATGCGCCGAGCGCATAGGGGCTGACCTTGATACCGGTCCGGCCGAGCGTGCGGTACTGCATGCGAAATCTTCCCTTTCCGCAAACTGTCGTGCAGGTGCCGCGTGTGGCACCTGCGACACCTCTCCGGTCGCTCGTCTCGTCGCACCTGCGGGAGCGCCGCCGGTCCGTCGAGCCGGCTTCCAGCGTGCGGCGGTGCGGGCGCCGGCGGGAGAGACGTCCTTATCCGGGGACGGGCAGTCCCTGGCTGCGTTCGGCGTCCCGGGGCATGGTGGAGGTGTGGACAGAACCGAACTGGCCGACTTCCTGCGCCGCTGCCGTACCCGACTCGCCCCTGCCGTCGTGGGGCTGTCGCAGGGCGCACGGCGCCGCACCCCGGGGCTGCGCCGCGAGGAGGTGGCGCAGATGGCAGGCATGTCCACCGACCACTACACGCGGCTGGAACAGGCCAGGGGCTCACGCCCGTCCCGCCAGATGCTCGCCGCCGTCGCCCGCGCGCTGCGGCTGACCGGCGACGAACGGGACCACCTCTTCCATCTGGCCGGCGAGGAACCCCCACGCAACCAGCCGACCACGGAGCACGTTCGCCCCGGCCTGCTCCTCGTCCTCGACCGGCTGACCGACGCTCCCGCCCAGGTGGTGAGCGACCGCGGCGACGTCCTCGCGCAGAACGCGATGGCCAAGGCGCTCCACGGTGACGCCTCCGCCCGCCCCGAGGCGGAGCACAACGCCGTGTGGCGCTACTTCACGGACCCCTCCGCGCGTGAACTCTTCCCGGCCGAGGAGCGTGACCACGCCGCCCGCGTAGCGGTGGCGGATCTGCGCGCCACATTCGCCCGCCGCCCGGACGACGCGCGGCTGG
>NZ_JBFAMX010000241.1:0-14868 GCF_040659615.1 Nonomuraea sp. NPDC049784 | reverse complement strand
GCGGCCGTGAGTCGATCGCGCTGAGCTGGCCGGGCAGCCTGCCCGCCCCGTCCGTCGAGGGCGACAGCGCGGTGTACCACGACGTGCTTCCCGGGGTGGACCTCCGGCTGACCGCCTCGGTGCAGGGCTACCGCGAACTGCTCGTGGTCAAGACCCCGCAGGCCGCCGCGAATCCCCGGCTGGAGCGCCTTCAGTTCGGCGTCAAGAGCGATCACCTGACCGTCACCGCGCTCCGGGACGGCGGTCTGACCGGCGTCGACTACAACGGCGAGCAGGTCTTCACCGCCCCGCCCGCCCAGCTGTGGACCTCACGCGGCACCGGCGCCGAGTCACCGGTCCCCGCGGCTCCCACCGCGAAATCCGCCGCGAAATCCGCCGCCGTCTCCGCCGTGGACGGCCCGGCGCCCGGCGCGGGCGCGTCGAGGGTCCCGGTCAGCGTGTCCGGCGAGTCGCTCGTCGTCGCCCCCGACCGCGGTCTGCTGCGGCAGGCCGACGCGGCGGCGTACCCGATCTACATCGACCCGGACATCTCGCTGAACACCGGCCTGGCCGAGCGGACCCTGCTGCGCAGCGACGGATACACCTCCTACGGCTGGGACAACGGGTCGGACGACAGAGGCAAAGGCGACGGGAAATGCGGCACGTGGAACAACTATTACTGCGGGCCGGGATATGTGCAGAAGCTGTTCTTCGAATTCTCCCCAATCCTGCTGAGAGGCAAGTACGTCCAGAGGGCCACGTTCCGGGTGACCTCGCCGTGGGCGTTCGTGTGCGAGTCCCGGGTCACCGACCTGGTCAGGACCAACAACATCTCGTCCTCCACCACCTGGGGCTCGCGTCCCAAGGAGCTGGACTGGATGGTGGACCGGTCCTTCTCGGCGGGCCGCGGCTCCACCTGCGACCCCGACTCGCCCCCGGCGCCGATCGAGTTCACCGACAACTCGGCGGAGCCGGATGAGAACCTGACCGCGACCGTGCGCGACTTCGCGGTCGGCAAGTTCGCCCGGCTCACCCTCGAACTGCGCGCGCACGACGAGGGCGACAGCTCGGCGTGGAAGCGCTACATGAACAACGCGGTGCTGTCGGTGGACTTCATCGGCCGGCCCATTCCGCCCACCCAGACCGGCATCGTGGAGGGCACCGGCGTCAGCTGTGAGACCAACCCGGCCGACCCGGACGTGATCGCGGACCCGACGCCGGAGATCGCCACGCGGGTGCGCGTCGCCTCCGGCGGTTCGTCCGCCGACAAGCCCGCGCGGCTGCGCGCGTACTTCAACGTCCAGAAGCAGTACTCCTCCGGCACCTGGGGGCTGCTGGCCGAGCCGATCCGGCCGATGTCGGGGTTCGCCGGGGACAACGAGCTGGTCTCCTCGCCCTATCCGGGCACCCTGACGGAGGGCACGAACTACCGGATCGCGGCGGCCACCTGGTCGTATGACGAGGACGACAGCACCAACGCCACCCACATCGGCTCGAACAGCACGGTGACCACCGCCGGCTGGTGCTACTTCAAGGTGGATCCCACCGCGCCGAAGGCCCCCAAGGTCACCTTCGGCGGGCCGTACAGCTCGTGTACCAGTAATGCGTGCGCCGCGGCCGGCGGGCCCGGGCAGCCGGGCAAGTTCACCTTCGCCCCCGCCGCCGGTGACACCGTGGTCGGCTACCAGTACAAGCTGGGCAGCGGGAATTGGTCCTCAACGATCAGCGGTTCCACGATTAACGTGACGATCACTCCGTCGCTGACCGGCACCATGCAACTCCAGGTACGCGCCCGGGACAATGTGGGCTCCGGCCGGTGGGGCGCCAAGACCGTCGTCGCCTTCAAGGTCGCCCCGGGCGTCGACGCGGTGGGCCGCTGGCACTTCGATGACGCGGAGGCCGACAGCGCGACGCTCATCGCGGCCGACACCGCCACCGGGCCCAGCAGCCGCCACCCCGCCACCCTGCGCAACCCCAGCGCCGGCTGGTCCCTGCTGGCCCGGCGGGGCGACACCGACAGGTCGCTGTGGCTGAACGACACCTCCGACAGCAGCCAGCAGACCGGCTACGCCGACACCTCCGGGCCGGTGGTCAACACCCAGTACTCGTACACCGTCTCGGCCTGGGTGTTCCTCACCGACACCAGCGCGTATCACACCGTACTGTCGCAGACCAACAGCGACAGCAGCGGCTTCACGCTCCGCTACTCACCGGGCATCCACCGCTGGGTGTTCCAGTGGGCCTGGACGCAGAACGGCGCGCGGCAGTTCCTCGGCGTCAACGGCACCACCGAGGTCGGTACGTCGACGTGGACCCATCTCGCCGCGACGTACGACGCGACGGCCCACACCATCAGTCTGTACGTCAACGGCAAGCGGCAGGGCGGACCGGTGCAGCTTCCCACGGCGTCGGCGGCCACCGTGAACAACGGGGCGCTGCAGTTCGGGCGGGCAAGCTACACGCCCGGCAGCTACGTCGAGTACTGGAAGGGCCGGATCGACGAGGTCCAGGCGTGGCAGCGGATCCTGACCGACGACGAGATCGCCCTCGACGCGCGACTGCTGGACGCCAACGGCAAGCCGGCGGTGGAGAACATCGTCACCTGGGAGCCGGACCCGCTCGCCACCGGCACCACGCTCGCGAACACCGCCAGCTACAGCCGGACCCTGACCCTGTCCGGCGGGGCGGGCTTCGACGACGGTGCGATGACGTTCGACGGCGTGGACGACAAGGCCGTGGCCCCCGGGCCGCTGGTGGACGACACCGGTTCGTTCACCGTTACCGCCCGCGTCCAGCCGGATCAGGCGAAGGTGCTGGCTCACCCGGACGGCTACACCGTGCAGGTCGCGGGCCAGCGGACCGCGACCGGCTCCTCCTGGGGCCTGTGGTACCAGCTCACCGGGCGGACCACCGCGGTGGACGACGACCACAACGAGATCACCGTGCCCACCGCCAGGTGGCTGTTCGGCCGGATCGACGCCGCCGGGAACTTCAGCGGCGCCGCGTCCGCGGTCGAGGTCGCCTCCAGCAACAGCGGCGACACCTCCAACGGTGAGGGCGTGGTCCGGGTGACCGGCGTGTACGACGCCCAGTCCGGCACGGCGGCCCTCTACCTCGGGGACAACCCGCAGGACGAACAGCCGTACACGGGCGTCGTCGGAACGGGCGAGTTCACCGTGGCGGCGGCCTACGTCGGCAACGCCTGGGGGCACAACCTGCCGGGCCGGGTCGAGGAGATCAGGGTCTGGTCCGGAGCGATGAGCGACTCCGACCAGGTCGGCAACTTGATCGGCGAGTGACCGGCCGAGCCGGTCGTTGACGCTCGCTCGAGGTCGTTCCAGCCCAATCTAGGGGGATCATCGTGAGATCGAGATTATTCGGCCGCCGTTGGCGCGGCCTGATGCCGATGAGCCTGTTCACCGTGCTGATCGTGCAACTGCTCGGGATGGGGCTGGCTCCGGCCGCCCATGCCGACAAGCCGCTGGGGCGCACGCAGGTGCCTCCTCCGCGCACGTCCACGGTGCATCCGGCGGGACTCGGCGCGAAGAAGGAGCGCGCCCAGGTCGCGGCGCGGGCGGCCGCCGAGGACAAGCAGGCGGACCGCGCACGCGCCGAGCAGGACGTGGCCTGGCCGCCGGGCGGCACGGCGCGGGTCCGGGCCGGGGAGCGCGCCACCGCGGGCGGGCTGCCGGTGACGGTCACGGCAACCGGCACAGGTACATCATCCAGCACAGCATCGGGCACGGCGACCGACACGGCGACCGCCCAGGTCACTGTGCTCGACCGGGCCGCCACCGAGGCAGCGGGCGTCCGCGGCGTGCTCGTCTCGGTCGGTCCGGGCGAGGGGGCCGCCCGGCCGGAGAAGGTCTCCATCGACTACTCCGGCTTCGCCTCGGCGTACGGCGGCGACTGGTCCGGGCGGCTGCGCCTGGCCACGTTGCCCGCCTGCGTCCTGACCACCCCGGACAAGCCCGAGTGCCGTGCCCGGACCCCGCTGCCGACTTCCAATGACGTCTCCGCCCGGACCGTCTCGGCGGCACTGCCGCAGGCCGCCCCGGCGACCGGCACGGTTCTCGCGCTCACCGCGGCGAGCGGGCAGTCCACCAAGGGCAACGGCGACTACACCGCCACCGAGCTGTCCCCCTCGGCTACCTGGACGGCCGGCAGCTCCTCCGGCTCCTTCGGCTGGTCGTACCGGATGGCGGCGCCGCCCACGGCCGGCGGTGCGGTGCCGGACCTGGCGCTGGCGTACGACTCCGGTGGCATCGACGGCCGCACCGCCTCGACCAACAACCAGGGTTCGCCGATCGGCGAGGGATTCGGCCTGTCCACCGACGCCTACATCGGCCGCAACTACGGCAACTGCAGCGAGGACGGGCACGACAAGGTCTACGACCTGTGCTGGAAGTACGACAACGCCTCGCTGGTGCTGAACGGCAAGGCGACCGAGCTGGTCAAGGACGACACCACCGGCACCTGGCGCCTGGCGAACGACGACGCCTCCACCGTCGCCCACCTCACCGGCGCGGCCAACGGCGACGACGACGGCGAGTACTGGACGGTGACCACGGGCGACGGCACCAAGTACTTCTTCGGCCTGAACAAGCTGCCCGGCGCCGACACCGAGCGGACTACTTCGGTGTGGACCGTCCCGGTCTTCGGCGACGACGCGGGCGAGCCCGGCTACGCCAACGGCACCGCGTTCGCCGGACGCGCGGTCACCCAGGCGTGGCGCTGGAACCTGGACTACGTCGTCGACGCCCACGGCAACGCCCGGTCGTACTGGTACACGGCGGAGTTCAACTCCTACAAGAAGAACGGCGCCACCACCGCCAACGCCACCTACACCCGCGGCGGCCGCCTGGACAAGATCCTCTACGGGCAGCGGTCGAACACGCTGTTCAGCGTCACCGCGCCGCAGCGGATCGCCTTCTCCTACGCCGAGCGCTGCACCGCCGACGACTGCTCCAGCCTCACCTCCGCCACCGCGCACAACTGGCCCGACGTGCCGTTCGACCAGATCTGCGCCAGCGGGGCCTCCGACACCGACTGCGCCGCCGTCTCTCCCGCCTTCTTCACCCGCAAGCGGCTCGTCCAGGTGGAGACGTCGGTGTGGTCGGGCAGCGGGACCACGTACACGCCGGTCGACACCTGGGCGTTCACCCAGAAGTACCTCGACCCGGGGGACATCGGCGACAGCTCCGACCAGACGCTGGTGCTGGACACCATCGTGCACACTGGCAAGGCCGACGGGTCCCTCCCCCTGGACCCGGTGTCGTTCACGTACCTGATGCAGCCCAACCGGGTCGACGCAACCGACGACATCCTGCCGCTGAACCGGCCGCGGATCGCCTCCATCACCTCCGAGACCGGCGCCATCACCTCGGTGACGATGTCCTCGCAGGAGTGCGTGCGCGGCTCGAAGATGCCGGCGGCCGAGGACAGCGACACCATGTCCTGCTTCCCGGTGTACTGGCACGTCAACGGTTCCCTGACGGCCTCGCTCGACTGGTTCCACAAGTACCGGGTGCTGGGCGTGCGCTACGTCGACCCGACGGGGAACAACGAGGCCGTCCAGCACACCTACGAGTACAGCGGCCCTGCCTGGCACTACGACGAGAGCCCGTTCGTCCCGGAGGACGAGCGGACCTGGTCGATCTGGCGCGGCTACGGGACGGTCACCGAGTACACCGGTGACAACGCCGGGAACCGGCTCAAGACCGTCACCCGCTACATGCAGGGCATGAACGGCGACAAGCAGAAGAGCGGGACGGCGCGGTCGGTCCAAGTGACCGGCCTGAGCGTGCCGGGGCTCAGCGTCGCCGCGGTCACCGACTCCGACCAGTACGCCGGCTTCATCCGGGAGAAAGTCACCTACGACGGCGGCACCGCGATCTCCGCCAGCGTCACGGACCCGTGGTCGGCGAAGACCGCCACCCAGCACAAGTCGTACGCCGACATCGAGGCGTACTACGTCCGCGACGCCAAGACCTACGACAGCACCTACCTCACCGCCCAGGCCAAGTGGCGCACCACCGCCACCGCCTACAGCTACGACTCCTACGGGATGCCGGTGAAGGCCGACGCGGCCGGCGACACCGCCAAATCCGGGGACGAGACCTGCACCCGCACCTGGTACGCCCGCAACCCCGACCTCGGCATCAGCGCGCTGACCTCCCGGGTCCGCACCGTCGGCCAGCCGTGCGCCACCGACGACGCCTCGCTGTCCCTGCCGGCGAACTCGGCCACCCGCGGCGACGTCTTGTCCGACACCGCCACCGTCTACGACAGTGCCTCGGCCACCGGCTGGACCGCCGGCCAGACCCCGACCAAGGGGGACGCCACCTGGACCGGACGGGCCTCCGGCTACCCGGCCGCGGCGGACTCCGCCGGCGACCGCAACCCCAGCGGCTGGCAGCGGACCGCCACCACCGGTTATGACGGCTTCGGCCGGGTGGTGAGCGTCAAGGACGCGGCCGGCAACACCACGACGACCGCGTACACGATGGCCGACAACGGCGTGCTGTCCCGCGTCCGGGGCACCGACGCGCTGTCCCACATCACCGACACCTATGTGGACGGGCTGCGCGGGCTGGCGATCCGCTCCTACGACGCGGCCGGCAAGAAGACCGAGACCGCCTACGACGCGCTCGGCCGGCTCACCGGGGTGTGGCTGCCCAACCGGTCCAGGGGCGGCGGCGAGAGCGCCAACCTCACCTTCGCCTATCACGTCGAGCGCGGCAGCGCGCCGTACACGGCCACCTCCAAGCTCGGCCCCGACAACAGCCGGACCACCAGCTACCAGATCTTCGACGCGCTGATGCGGCCGCTGCAGACCCAGTCGCCGACGCCGCTCGGCGGGCGGCTGCTGACCGACACCCGCTACGACTCGCGGGGGCTGGCGTACGAGACGTTCGCCGAGGCGTACGACAAGACCAAGTCACCGCAGGGCGCGTACGCCCGCCTGGAGTACGGCGGCGCGCCCGTCCAGCACGAGCTGGCCTTCGACGGGGCCGGGCGGACCACCGCCGACGTCCTGTACGTCTTCGGCGTGCGCAAGTGGGGCACCAGCACGACGTACACCGGCGACTCGACCGCCACCAGCGCGCCGACCGGTGGCACCGCCACCCGGGTCGTCACCGACGCGCTGGCTTCCATGTGCTGGTCAACAACGCGGGCTTCGGCACGGCGGGCCACTTCGCGCAGATCGCGCCGGAGCGCGAGCACGAGGAGCTCATGGTCAACGTGGTCGCGCTGGTGGGGCTGACGCACGCGTTCCTGCCAGGGATGCTCGAGCGCGGCTCGGGCGCGGTGGTGAACGTGGGGTCCACGGCCGGCTTCAACATCGCCCCCTACTTCGCGACGTACGCCTCGTCCAAGGCGTTCGTGCTCAACTTCAGCCTCGCCCTCTGGAGCGAGCTGCGCGGCAGCGGCGTCAAGGTGCTCGCGGTCGCGCCCGGGCCGGTGGAGACGCCGTTCTTCGACAAGATCGGCACCCGGGAGGCGGCCCTCGGCGCCAAGCCGGTCGCGCCAGAGCTGGTCGTCACCTCGGCCCTGCGCGCCCTCGACCGCGACCGCGGCTACGTGGTGCCGGGCCGCGGCAACGTGGGCCTGGCCCACCTGATGCCGCGCCGCCCCCGCAAGCTCCTGGCCCTGATCGGCCGCCGCGTCACCAGGCAGGTCGCCGACGCGCTCACACCCAGCGCCGCCGGCTTACCTCGATGACCTCCTCCGTGGTCAGCGGGGCCTTGGGGTGCCAGGTCAGGCACATCGGCACCCGTGCCTTGACGAACGGCTCGCCCTCGATAGCCGCATAGAACTCGCCTGAGCGCAGCCGCGAGACCTCCGGCACGTCGCCGCCCTTGGCGCGGGCCAGCTCCCTGGCGGCGGAGATCTGGATCGGCGCGTTGAGCAGACCGAAGAACTGTGTGGCCGAGTTGCCGGGGATCTGGTTGTGCAGGCCCTTGGGCGCCTGCGTGGCGAAAACCAGGCCGAGGCCGTACTTGCGGGCCTGCGAGGCCAGCAGCAGCGTGCTCCGGGTGGAGGCGGCGCCGCCGGTGGCCGGCGCGAACGTCTGTGCCTCGTCCATCACCAAGAGCGCGCCCAGCGGGCGATCCTGCACAGGATGCCGCTTGAACCACAGGAACAACTCCATCTGAAGCCGGCTCACGAAACTCTGCCGCTGGTCGAGCCCGGGAAGCCCGACCAGGCTGATCACCGAGACGCGGGCCTGCTTCCCCTCGGGCGGACTGACCAGGAGCGCCGGGTCCACCGGCTCTCCCGCGCCGCCGAACAGCGGGTCGTTGTCCATGGCGGCGGTCAGCGACTGGGCGAGGTCGGCCGCGATGCGGGGCGCGTTGGCCAGCTCGCTCACGCCCTCGGGCAGGTCCGACAGCAGCGCGGCGAAGCCCTTCAGGCTTCGCGCGCCCCGCAGGCCGTAGTACGCCAGTGCCTTCCTGAGCACGGCCTGGCCGAGCTGCGCCTTGGCGGTGTTGGCGTCGAGCCGCACGCGCGGCACGATGAACGCGGCCGCCGCCTCCACCGCCTCGGCGAACTCGTCGGGATCGCCGGCCAGCGCCGCGAAGTCAGGCAGCGGCTGGAATGTCAGCGGCCGCCCGCCTGTCCTGCCAGGGGTCCAGACCACCACGTCGGTGCCCGCCAGGTACTCCTCGGCCTTGCGCGCGTCGCCGTCCTCCCAGTGCGCCGGCGCCTCCGGCCAGCGCTCGCCCAGCCTGGCGAGGTCGTTGTTCGGGTCGAGCACGATGGCGGAGACGCCGAACAGCGCGCATTCCTCCACCAGGCGGCGGATGAGCACGGTCTTGCCCGAGCCGGACCCGGCGAAGATCGTGACGTGCTTCCTGAGGGCCTCCAGCGCCACGCTGACGGGCGCGCCGTCCGAGTCCCGCCTGCCGACCGGGACGTACGGCACGCGCGTGTCGGCGGGCCCGCTCGAGTGCGCACTCCCGGAGCCCGCCGGCCCGACCACGCCGGGGCCGTCGCTCGCTGGACCGTGGACGCCGTGCGCGCCGGAGCCCGCGGTGAGACCAGGCTCGCTTCCGGGAACGCTCCAGGCGTCGGCCAGCGCCTCGCTCAGGAACGCCACCCCGCGGGTCGGCCGGCGTTCCGCCAGCCAGGCCGGCAGGTCCGGCGGGTTCTCGGCGAGCAGCGCATTGAGCGCCGCCAGCACCCTCAGGTCGTCCTCGCTCACCTGCAGGGTCCGCCCGCCGGCCTGCTCGAACGCCGCGATGGCCGCTTGCGTGGCTGTGCCCTTGGACCAGGGCTCGTTCCTGAGCAGAAACAGCCGCCGCTTCGGCACCTCCCCGTCCAGTCCGGCCATCACGGATGCCCTGCGGATCCGGTTCAGCGCCGCGTTGCCGTGCCTCGCGGTGATCGCGCGGAAGGCCCAGTGGATCTCGTCCTCCCTGGCCTCGTCGAGCGTACGACGAAGCCGCGCGTGCAGGGGCGGCTTGGAGCTCGGCGACGGGTCCACGGCGAACACCATGCCCGGCTCACCCTGCTCGGCGATCCAGGCCGACAGTCCCGCGGACAGCAGAGCGGGCATCACCGCGTCTTCGCTGACCTGGTCGATCACGGGAGGCCGCCAGGTGTCCCGCAACTCGGCGAACCGAGCGTCGAGCACGCCGAGATCGGTGGTCTCAGCGGGTGAGGGGCCACCGCCCACCGCGGCGTCGTCGAACCCCTCCAGCTCCCTGACCTCCCCGTCCACCAGGCACGCGCGGACGTGCCGGTCGATCTCGATGAGCAGCCGTCGCGGCGTGAAACCGGGAGCGTGCTCGAAGGCCGACGGCTTGACCGGCCAGGTCGGATAGGGCGGCTTGATCCCTGCCGCTCCGTACTGCACCTCGAACCGCTTGGCCACCAGTCGGCGAGCCGTCTCGGCGTCGGGCACGGTCATGAGCCGGACCGGCCGCCTGAACCGGTCGGCGACCGTGTCGACCGCGACGTTCTCGATGAGCCCCCAGGTCGCCGGTATGCACGAGACGACGGTCAGCGTCCTGCGGGTCACCTCGCGCAGCTCCATCAGCCCGCCCGCGATCAGCTCGATCGTGAGCTTCTCGCCGGGGTCGAGGACCGCCTCGTGAGCGGTCGCCGTCGAGGACTGCGCGACGAGCGGGTCGATCTGGTCGACGGCGATCACGGTCGGGCCGGTGAGGGCCAGCAGGCGGGAGATGTCCCTGACGATCTCCTGTGCGCTCCTTACGACGTGCCGGATCCCCCAGCGGGCCCGCTCTCCTGGCGCCTCCTCCGGCGCCGACGAGAGGAACGCCTCGCCGAGGTCCTGCATCGCATGGTCCTCGCTGGCCTGTAACACCAGAGCCCGTGCGGTGTCCTGGGCCTGACCTCCGACATGCCGGTCGAAGCGGCGCAGGGCCGTGACGAAGGCGTCGAGCTCGTCCTTGGTGACGAGCCTTTTGCCGGAGATTGCCCGCCCCACCATCCTGGAGACGCCGACCTTCGAGGCCAGGCGCGCCAGGAATCGCCCGAGCTGGCTCTGCCCGTCGTTGCCCACTCGGTTCAGGCTGTCGAGGAGGGACACGACGGTGCTGTCCCAGAACCCCTTGGCGCTCAGCAGGCCGATCAGGACGAAGTAGCCCCCCGCCCGCTGTGTCTCCTCGCGCAACCAGCCGAGCAGGTGGGTCTTACCCGTGCCGCGCTGGCCCAGCACCACCACACCGACGGGGCTGGCGCCGGGCTCGGTGGCGGCCTCGGCCAGGCCGTCGAGAACGACCTTCGTGGAGGCGGAATGCAGGCCGTCCACGTGGAAGGCCGAGCGACGCCAGACGTCGTCCGCGCTCTCGGTGTAGTTGAACCTGAGCGCGGAAAGCGCATCCGTGCCCAGGATGCTCATGGCCTGCCGATCCAGAGCAGGTGCTTGTCCTGCTTGCCGATGACCACCGCGGCCGCGCGGTCCTGAGGGGTGAGCGTCTTCTGGTTCGACTCGGGGACGAGGTCAACGTCGCTCAGCCGTTCCATGCGCGCCAGCGCCGCGTCGACCTCCGTCTTCGGCACGTCACCCAGCAAGGGGCGCAGCTTGGCCAGGCTGACCCAGGCTTCGGGCCGTGGCGCCAGCTCGGCGTAAGCCGCGCGAATCCTCGCCTCGAGGTCGACGGGCTGGGCCGCGTCGTCGTCGGGCTGGAAGATGTCGGCCAGCCGCTGGTCGGTACGTTCCATGAAGCGGGGCAGCCAGCCGAGCAGCGCCCGAGCGATCGCCCCTGACGAGCCGGACTGAGCCGGGAGCCTCCCGGCGCGCAGATCCTCCGCCAGCCGGGCCCATCCGGCGTCCGTCAGCACATGGACGTACGCCCGGCCCGGCTTGTGGCTCTCCACCAGCTTCAGGTCGTTGAGCCTGCGCCGTAGCTTGCCGTCGATTGTCAGCTTGTGTTGCTGTTTCAGCTCGCTGTTGGAGACCTCGCGGGCTTCGACGGCCAGCACAACTAGGGCGGAGAACTCCGGGAGCGACAGCCCGTCGTCTGGCATATCTCATCCTTTCGTCCCGCGGCGACCCCGCAGGAACTGCCCGATCTGTCGGATCACGGTTTCGATGTCAGTCAGTACCTGGACATCGGGGAAGCGCAGCACGGCGTAACCATCTAATTGGAGCCGGACGTCCCGCTGCCGGTCGTCGGCGAACTTGGCGGCTCCCCGGTGCTCCGGGCCGTCGATCTCCACCACGCACCGCTCCTTCTCCCACAGGAGGTCCAGCCGGATCGGGACGGCGAGCGGGTGCGGCTGGTACGTCTGGTTCCAGGCCCTCCCCGAGGCCCACTCGCGCGTGGCCAGCGCCACCTCCAGGGCCTGCTCGCTGCGGCTGCCCGGATGCGGCCGCCCGGGCGACCGCCGGATAGCCGACGGCAGGCGGGCTGGAGGCGGTGGCCGGACCAGTCAGGCCGGGCTCCCTGGCAACACCGGGCTCCGTGACGCCACCGGGGTCCGGGGCCATGCCGAGCTTGGCGACGCCCGGCACGTCCAGCGGCATGGTCTCCACCCGGTCCACCGCTTTCAGCGGCGCGCCCGTGAGCCAGACGCCGGCCGCCCCCCGATGGGCCATCCACTCGCAGGTGCCGACGAGCACCTCCTCCGCCACTTCACCGAGCCCATCGGGAACGCGCACCAGGATGGCTGCCCGCGCCCGGCCGAAACTGTCGGCCAGCACTCGGACCAGCCCCGCCATCCGCACCTCAGGAGGGAACGCGCTCTCTCCGCCCGCCAGCGCCCGCTCGGCCAGCTCGGCGAGGAACGGGCCGAAGTGCTCGCCGGCCGAGGCCTTGCGCAGCGCGAGCGCGCGCACGGCCGGACGGTGCGCGCCGCCGGGCCCCTCGATGCCCTCGGCGCCGGGCAGCCAGGCGGGGAACAAGGCCAAGGCCGCCTTGTCCAGCTCGCGCAGGACAGAGGCGGCCATTTCGGAAGTGGAACGGGGCTCGGCGGCGAAGTAGGTGACGATGGCGGGCGCGCCGGGCGGAAGCGGGTCAATGGCGAGGGCGATGGCGTCCGCGTCGCCGTCGAGCCGGACCACGCGGCCGATCGGTAACTCCGACCACGCGACGCCTCGCACCCCACGACCGGACATGTCCGGGAGGGTATCCCGGCTACCGGCCCGCCAGCCAGGCCGGTTCCGGGGTCATGGCGGGCTTCTCGGGGTAGGCGGCGCGGGTGAGCAGGACCTGGGCCACGCTCGCCTTGAGCAGGGCGGCGATCCGGACCACCGGCAGCAGGGTCAGGGCGAACAGGGCGCCCACCGCCGTGTTGACGATCACGAACATCGTGGGGCTGCCGGCGAACCCGAGCCACTCGGGCAGCCCGTGCCCGACGCCGGGGATCCGGGCGATGGCCCAGCCGTAGATGGGGAAGGCGAGGCCGGCGACGGCCCCGGTCCACCACACGGCGGTGAGGACGAAGGCGGCCAGCGAGAACGGGAACGCGATGATCCCGTACAGCAGGTCCATCCACGCCTGGCCGCTGGTCAGCGGGTTCATCGCGCGGCGGAACCAGCCCGCGCCCTCAGGGGCGGGCGTGTACGGCGGGCGGGCGACCGGGTGGCCGAGCACGTCGGGGAGCGCGACCCGTTCGAGGTCGGCGAGGTGTTTGGACGCGGCGGCGGTCGCGGCGAGCACGGGCAGGCCGACGAAGACGACGGCGGCGCCCAGGCCCGCAGAGACCCCGGCGACGGTGACGGTGAACGAGGCGACGGCCAGCGGGAGGCCGAGCAGGACGTAGCGGGTGTCGGTGGTGAGGCGCTGGAGGGTTCTCATGGGGAAAACGCTACGAGCCGGGCCCGCGACCATCGAGCCTGCGTGCGGGCCTGTGCGTGGTAGGGAAAGCCCTACTTGAAGCCGCGGTCCTCCCGGTCCCTGCGGAAGGCGTCCAGGCGGTCGAAGTCCAGGTCGTGAGTGGAGACCGGCGCGTCGCCCGGGCCGGTGAAGAAACCGGCGCGGCTCTCGGGGCAGGGGTTGGCGAACCCGGTGGCCCCTGCGCAGGGATGCCCGTGGTACGTGGTCTCGTGGTGCCAGTCGCTCACCGCCACGTACGTCATGAACTCGTACGCCCGGGCCACGCTCATGTGCCGCCACAGCTCGCGCGCCGGAGCCGGGCCGTCCCAGCGGGTGACCGAGAAGGCGGGCACCAGCACCGCGTCGAGGCCGTCTCGCCCGGCCAGGCTCGCCGAATACCACAGGTCGGCGCAGAGCAGCACGTGCAGGCGGCGGCCGTTCAGCTCGAAGCCCGTGCTCGGGCGGCCGGGCACCACGCCGGCGCCCAGCTCCAGGCCGTAGGGATGGATCTTGTCGTACTCGGCCAGCAGCGTGCCCCCGGCGTCGAACACCGCGCCCCGGTTGACGGCGCCATCTACTGGGCCGTCGTAGTGCGAGCCGCCCACCACCGCCATGCCCGTCCCCGTGGCCAGATCGCGCACCCTGGCCAGGTAGTCGGCGCGGGGGAGGCTGCCACCCGCCAGCTCGGGCAGCAGCAGCACGTCACCCGCCTGAGCGGGGACGAACGCCTCGATTGCGTCGAAGTTGGCGTGGCCGTCGGGGGACCAGTGGGGGGGCTGAACCAGGAGGATCTTCACTGCTCTACTGTGGCTGGTGAACGCGGATGATGGCCATGTCCTCCCGGCGCACGGGCTCGCGGCAGTGCGCGCACACGGTGACCGGCACCAGCGCCTCGCCGCAGCTGTGCCGCCAGACCGTCGGCGGCTCGCCCCGGGTGACGTAGCGGTCGCCCCAGTCCATGAGGGACAGCAGCACCGTGTGCAGCGCCTCGCCGGCCTCGGTCAGCACGTACTCGTAGCGCGGCGGATGCTCCTCGTACAGCCGGCGCTCCAGCAGCCCGACCTCCTCCAGCTTGCGCAGCCGGGCGGTGAGAATGTCGCGGCTGGCGCCGGTGTTGCGGGCGATCTGGTCGAAGCGGCGCACGCCCAGGAGGATCTCCCGCATGGCCAGCAGGCTCCACCGCTCCCCGACGACCGCCAGCGCGTTGGCGATCGAGCATTCCCTGGGCATCCCAACCTCCGAGAGAGAGTTCGGAATTCCAACTTACCTGTTGCCGGGGATCGCCGCGAGCAGCTCGCGGGTGTAGTCCTGCTCGGGGTGGTCGAAGATGTCCTCGGCGGTGCCGCTCTCCACGATCCGGCCGTCGCGCATGACGTGCACCGCGTGCGAGATCATCCGCACCACGGCCAGGTCGTGGCTGATGAACAGGTAACTGAGCCCCAGCTCCCGCTGCAGCTCGGCCAGCAGCTCCAGGATCTGCGCCTGGACCAGCACGTCCAGCGCGGAGACGGCTTCGTCCAGCACCACCAGCTCGGGCGAGAGGGCCAGCGCCCTGGCGATGGCCACCCGCTGGCGCTGGCCGCCGGACAGCTCGTGCGGC